>CAZMWO010000063.1:0-11803 GCA_964569565.1 uncultured bacterium
AATGTATCACTCTCATTTCCGGCAGAAACAATGCCGCGCAGGAAACTTTCTTTGACATCCCAGGCAATTAATTCACGCATCAAATGGGTCCGAAAAGACCGCAAGTTTGAAAGCATACAGAAGAAGGCTGTTCAGATAGTCATCAACTATCCGACGATTCTCAAAGACGTTTTGCCGGCCCTGCGCCTTTCTTCAGACATGACGGTTCGCTTCTGGGCATTTTTTATTCTGATAGAACTCGGTTTTGTACAACAGGAAGAGCTGCTCGAAATCCTCAACAGCCGCGAAAACGACGAAATCAGAAAGATAGTTGTCGAAGCGCTTGCCAAGAACCCTGATAAAAAGGTAATCATTTGTTTTCTCGACAAGATTTCCGACCCGAGCTGGATAGTTCGCAAACAGGCTAAACGTGCACTTATCGAGCAGGGCGATTCAATATATCAGATTATTCAGGAATATTTTCAGAGCTGCTCAAGTCAACAGAAATATGAATGTATCAAGATAATCCCTCTGATTCTGCGTGAGAAGGCCTTCATGCTTTTTCAGCGCATGCTCGAATCAGACCGTACCGGAGCCTACAAGCCCTACATCTGCGCCGGTCTCGGTGAAATTAAAAATGAAAACTCGATGAAGACCCTTCTGGGCCTTCTTGACGATGATTCAATGGTAGTGCGTCAGGAAGCGATAAAATCGCTGACCAACTGGGGCCGCGAAGTTGTCGCGCCGGTCATGGCTATTTTCCCGACGGCCACCAAGGAAACCCGCATCAGCATGATGATGCTGCTGGGCAAGGTTCTTGGTCTCGAAGTAATCAAGCTGTTTAACGAAAAATTCGGTGCTCCCACCCAGGAAGCCAAATATTTTCTGCTCACCGCACTGGGCGAAGTAAGAGACCCGTCTGTTGTCGCAGAACTGCTGCCGTATCTCAAAGACGAATCGATCTTCATTCAGGATTATTCGCACAGAATATTGTCGCAGCTCGGGGTACACGCGGTTGATCCGCTTCTTGCCTGTCTCGATACTGAAGATGAAGACCTTATCATTCAGGTTCTCAAGGTAATCGGTGTCATCGGTTCGAAAGAGGCCTTGCGTCCGTTGCTCTTTCTGATCGACAACTCCAGAAACACTCTGGTCAGAACCTGCGCCATTGAAGCGATTTCCAAACTACAGAAATTCGAGCTTATCGCTGGTCTGCTGCTGCTGAAACTTGATGACAAAGACCTTTCGATCAGGCATACAATTGTTGAAAACCTCGCAAGACAGCCTAGAAAGGCTTTTCTCAAAGAACTGGTTGCCGCCTGTTTCGACAAAAGTTCAGATATAGCATGGTGGTCGCGCGAAATTCTCAAGCGCCGCGACTATTTCGGCGTTTCGTCGTTTATCAATCTCTACGACAATTCTACCGATGTCGAAAAAGACCGCATGATTTCGCTGGTTTCCAAACTCTCTGAAGACCAGCTTGACGCAGTGCTGCGTGACGAGAAGATAACTTTCGATTCGCTCAAGCCTGAGAACGTCGAAACCAGGGTTCTGCGCCGCAAGTTCAACAAGGAAAACATCACCGACCTCAAGGAACTTCTTTACTACCTGCACGAAGAGCGAGGTTCCGACCTGCATATCGCTATCGGACTTCCGCCCAGCATAAGAATTCACGGCGAACTTATCAGAACGACATTCGAAAACATCACGCCTGAAAAGAGCCGTTTTCTGCTGTTCTCGATCATGAACGATGCGCAGAAGCGTGACTTCAACGAGCGCATGGAACTCGACTTCTCTTACGAAGTTTCGGACTGTGCCCGTTTCCGCGTCAATGTTTTCATGCAGAAAAATGGTATGGCCGGCGTATTTCGTATTATTCCAAACACCGTACCGAGCTTCGATGAGTTGTCGATTGACCGCTCGATCATGGAAAAAATCTGTAACAACAAAACCGGATTGATTCTGGTAACCGGTGCTACCGGCTCTGGTAAGTCGACTACCCTTGCCGCCATGATTGATTTCGTCAACCGCACCCGTTATGACCATATTATCACGATTGAAGACCCGATAGAATTCGTTCATCAGCACAAACGCAGCGTTGTAACGCAGCGCGAGCTGGGTACCAATACATTGTCGTTCTCAAATGCGCTTCGCAGCGCTCTTCGCGAAGACCCTGACGTCATACTCGTAGGCGAAATGCGCGATCTCGAAACGATGAATCTCGCTATTGCAGCCGCCGAAACCGGTCACCTCGTCTTTTCGACATTGCATACTATCAATGCTTACGAATCTATTCACCGCGTCGTTGGCAGTTTCCCGGGAGATCTGCAGCAGTCAGTGCGTATGCAGCTGGCAGGCACGTTACGTGGTGTCATTTCGCAGCGTCTGGTTCCCGCTTACCTGTCCGCCGGTCGTGTGCTCGCCTACGAGGTGCTTGTCGGCTCAACTCCGGTGAAACGCTGTATCAAGGAAGACAAGACCGACCAGCTCATCACCATCATGCAGACCAGCCGTTCCGATGGTATGCTGACCATGGATCAGTGCCTGGAAGACCTCGTCATTGCCAAGAAAATCACCTACGATGACGGCCTGAAAAATGCCGAAGACAAAAAGGAATTCCAGAAGCGTCTTGAAGAACGCATGGGTAAGAAGACCGGCCGACCGGTAGCAGAACCGGTAAAGACCGACAAACAGCCGCCAGGCGTCGCTAAGCCCGTGATAACCGACAAACCGCAGGTTAAAGGTCACTGACCGGCTTAATACAGGGTCAGCTTACCATTTTACCTTGAAGGCCTTCACCGGCTTGTCGATGCCTTTCAGCATATGCTCACCATGCAGCTCGATTTCAAATATCTGGCGGTTGATTCGTTGCATGGTAAATTCTGAGATCACAATTTCGAATGCATCGCCAACACCCTCGAGGCGTGAGGCAAGGTTTACCGTGTCGCCGAGAACGTCGTTTTCGGTTCTGATGACCGGTCCGCTGTTGACGGCGATTCTTATCGCGAGGCGGCGGTCTTCGCCGACCGAAGCATTAAAAGCGTTAAGTTTGCGCTGAATATCGATGGCGGCAAGAATGGCGTTGTTGTGGTTTTCGAAGACGACCAGAAAGGCATCGCCAATCTTTTTGAGAATATCGCCTGAGTATTTTTCGAATACCGGCTTGAGAATTTCGTCGTGCTGTTTGAGCATCGACATGACTTCTGACAGCGACGCTTTCGCGCTGAACGCCGTGTAACCTTTAACGTCGGTAAACATGATTGAAAGATCGAGGGTGTGCGTTGTTTTGATGAGCTCGTCGTACTTTTCGATTTCTTCGAGGGCCATCCGGCGTTTTTCGAGGACTTCGTCGAGATGATTGTCTGACAGCACAACCTTCGTTTCGCCTTTGGGACGCAACAACTCGGGATCAACGCTGCCCCCAACGCTTTCGATCATATCTACCAGAGATTTACGGTCAATCTCGTTATCGAGTTCTTCTATATACTCGCATAAAGGTTCGGTGATCATTTTGCCGAGGCTCAGAAAAAAGTCGGTGATGGCACCCTTGAGTCTGAAATCGTCATGAAAGAAATAACGTGCGAGAGTTTTAACTGCACGACAGAGAACGTCTATCTCTTCATTCGGCAGCAAGGTTTCCATTATTGAAAAAGCGATGCGACGGTCGTCGATTGAATCGAGAGCGATTATGCAGCAGAGGCGGTATGCTTTGCTTGGCGAGGTAAGCCCTTGTACAAGGCCTTCCGGGTGATTCTGATAGACATGTCCCAGTATTTTGCCGACGCGATCGACATCGTCTAGAGTGATGACTTCAGATCTTCGATTCAGCAACTGATCCAGCATTTTCAGGTATTCCTGCTGCTTTTGCGCAGCCGCTATCATCATAAGATCGAGCATGTGAGTCGGCGGGCTGGCTTCAAGGTATTCCTGCAAAGCTTTTATAGCTGAAGGGTAGGGGTGGCGGGCCAGTATCATTACCATTGAACGCAGGTTCTTAAGGGATTTTTCCACCTGCAGCTGACGAGCCAGCACTTTTATGTCGTTTTCGGTGAGGCTTTTCCATTCTGATACCGCTTCGGTGACGTAATAGCGCACCATGTCGTTTGAATGGCTGAAGCCAAGAAAGACTGTGCGCCGCAGAGAGTTGGCATCCGCCTTTTTAAGCAGACGGGCCAGCCAGCGGCAGACTTTCTCGTCGGGGTGGGTTAGCAGATTGAGAATTGTATTAACCACATCTTTCGAGGTGATACTGGGAACCGAAGACATGACAGCCTCGATGCGATAATCATCGCTGGTTTCGAGGAATCTGGTAACAGCCGGCACGGCTTCCGGGTGATTCATTGAAAGCAGAGCCGAGACAATGTGCGGGATGAGCCCCGGGTCGGTGTTTTCTTCAAGAATGTTCTTGAGCGTAATGACTGCCTTTGGCCCGATCATTACCAGAGCTTTTCTTGACCAGAACTGAATGTCATCAGAATGGTCGTTAAGTGCCCTGACTATTGCGGTTACCGAGGCTTCGCCGTAGTTGACCAGGCAGTTGGCAGCGGCGTTACGCACCGGCCAGTTGACATCGCCGAGCAACTGGATCAGCACTTCGATAAGTTGTGGATGTGGTGCTATTTTCTGAAGAACGCCGAGCAGGAAAAGGCGTTCCTGTTTGTTGCCCGATTCGAGTATTTTAATGATCGGAGTCAGCGCCAGACCGCCTATTGATCCGATAATCTTGATGATCTGAAATCTCAGATTTTCGTCTTCGGTGTTCAAATGCTGAAGCAGCAGCTCTATGTTCAGGTTTGGCTTCTGGGACAGGCAGTCGGCGGCGTAATCAGAGACTATGCGGTCAGGGTCGGAAAGACATCTCAGCAGGGTGGCGGTGGCCTCGTCACTTTTGAGTCTTGACAGGTTTTCAATGGCGAGAAGCTTGTGTTCCTGATCGGTCGCCGAGAGCAACCTCTGGATCAGCGGCATCGACTTGTCGCCGAGAAGTTCGACGAGAATTTTGATGATGTCATATCTGATCAGTGAATCGCTGCGGCCGAAAGCGGCAGTCAGTTTTTCAAAGACTTTGGGGCCGAGCTTGAGAAACTGCTCGGCCGCCAGCTGTCTGATAGCCCATGAACCGTCTGCCATCGAGTTAATGAGAAAGTCTATCGCCTGCGCGGTGCCAAGTTCGCCCAGTGAGGAAACTATCGAATAGCGCAGGGCAAAGCTTCCTTCCTGATAAATTTTGCGAAGTTCATCGATGATGTTGTCCTGGCCGATCTTTACAAAAAGCGCGATAACACTGTGATTAGGCACCTTGGAAGGCGTGTTGATTATCTTGCGCAGGTCATCCAGGATTGCATCGTGAAATGCGAGCAGCTGCTCAAAAACCAGTTTTCTGATTGCCCAGTTCGGATCGTTCAGAAGCGGGTATAGTGTTCTCGCATTTTCGATTTTCCGGTGGGCGGCGACGGCTCTGATCGCGTAACCGCGCAGTTCAGCGTCGCGATGATGAAGAATCTGCTTGACTGCCGCCAGCGAGGAATCGTCACCCAACTGGCCCAGTACATGCAGCAGCCAGTAAAATTGATCATGCTTCTGCTCGTTGAGGTGCTTCAAGACAAGCGGGGCTATATCCGGGCCCCACTCGAGCAATGCTTTGGCTGCAGCCTCGCGTTTATGCCAGGCTTTGTCGCACAACATGCCGATTATGGCTGTGCCAGACTCTGAGGTGTGTTCTATCAGCAGGGCTCCAAGGCCCTCACGCCAGAGTGCATCGTCAGTGCTTTTGATCAGTTCGTATGGCGAACGACTCATTCAGCTTCCTCAGCCTGAGTTTATCATCTTGATATATCTGTTAAGATTACCATATAATCTTCGGCAATAAAACTATTTTCAGGGAGTGAAAAACATGCCGCTCTATGAATTCAGCTGTTCCAGGTGTCTCAAAAAATTCACCGTGCTCTGCAGCATGGCCGACCGCGACAATCCTCAGACCTGTCAATACTGTGGCGAAGCAAGTTGCCGGCGACTGGTCTCGCGTGTTAAAACCGTGCGATCAGAAGAGCAGATAATGGAAAGCCTTGCCGACCCTGCCTCGCTATCGGGCCTCGACGAGAACGATCCGCGTACTTTCGCGACCTGGGCCAAAAAGATGGCAAGGGAAATGGGCGAAAATATGGATGAAGAGATCGAAAGCATGGCGCAGGAAGAGTTTGCCGGCGAGGGTGCCGGCATGGACATGCCTTCTCAGTCGCTGCCGGGGGGCGACGACGACCAGTGATTTATCTGGCGGAGGGCCTCGTAAACGGTTGCTGCCGCCGCTGAAGATACATTCAGGCAACGTGCCGCCTCGATCATCGGCAGCGTGATCAGGCTATTCGAAGCTTTGCCGGCCGCGAGAACTTCAGCCGGCAGACCGCGTGATTCAGAACCGAAAACCAGGGCATCACCCTGGCTGTAACTGATTTGCGCGTAGTTACGACTACCATGTGCCGAGAGATAATAGACGCGGCGTTGCCCGGCCCATTCCATAAACTCATCAACATCTGCGAGTATCAAAGGCTCCAGTTTCTTCCAGTAATCCATGCCCGCACGCTGCAGCGAGGAGTCTGTCAGTCTGAAGCCGAACGGCCTTACCATTACCAGTTCGCAGCCGGTCGCATAACACAGTCTGGCGATATTGCCGGTATTTTGTGGTATGTCGGGCTCTATCAGAACAACTGAGAGTTTTAAACTGCTGCCGATTTTTGTGGTCTGGTCTGACATGTCAGCCCCCGGCCTTGCGTGCTGCCGCAGTGTAAAAGCTGACTCTCTGACTGCCGCCGTGGTCGGTGCGTGATATCACGTCGATAACCGGCTTTTCAAATCCAGCCAGCTGCCAGACTCTTGTAATTTCGGCCCTGGTGAAAAAATGAATGGTGCCGAGCCCGGCAACTGGCCCTGACTCTATGTGGCGATAGCTGTGGCTGTCGATCTTCTCGCCGGTCTTATAGCCACTGGTAGAAGTTGTGAACAGCACCGAAGAAAACACCCGGCCGCCAGGTTTGAGGACCCGGCAAATTTCTCGCAGTATCTGACTGATACCACGGCTGTTGTTTGCCGAAATGGCTCCGATGTCGGCAACAACATCGAAGACGCTGTCGGCAAAAGGCAGCATGCCTGCGTCTGCCTGTAAAAATACTCCCGTTGTCGAAAGTTCTCTGCAAAAGGCCGCTGCCTTTTGAGTCGCGACGAAAGAACCATCGAATGCAACTGTCTTGAAGCCTTCGCGACAGAGAAACCATGTGTTGGCGCCTGTACCGCAACCAAGGTCGAGAACTCTTACCTGTTCGCGTTGCCGGTTATAGTAGTTGCGCGCCATGAACCTCACCAGCTCTTCCGCCGGGTAGCGGCCCCAGTTGCGACTGCTGTGTACCTGATTCCATTGTTTGTCAAACGTCTGCATTTTCGAATCCCTCATGGTAATGCAGCAATATGTGCGGTTGACGGCCGGTCAACCTCTGCCATTGCCTTGATATTTCATTATACAGATCAGGCCGGTGTATTTTGCGTGTGATGTAAAAATTATGTCTGTTTTTGGAAAAGCCCGACTTGAAACGATACAAACCATCATCTTCAGCCAGCGAGAGTCCGCCGCCAAGATGCAGAATTTTTCTGCCGGCGGCGGCGGCCTGTCTGGCTGCTTCAAACAGCATGAAGGCATCGGGCTGCGACTCTCGCGCCTCTGCGACTGAGGCACCGAGATGGTAGTGTGCAGCTAGTGAATCCTGTAGAAAGATTCCCGCGGCGATAAGCTTTCCTTCAGCGTTTTTGATGCCGGCAAAAAAACGTCGGCCGACCGGCATGTCGTTAAGTGCCGCAAAGTGGCAGTCTGAAAAATAGTAATAGCTGTCGGCGCCAATCCGACGCATTGCGGCGCGATATAGTTCGACAATCGCATCGCAGTCGGGCAGGGATACATAACTGAGGCCGGCGCGCAACGCCTTGCGGTAATTACGCTGCCTTGGGCCGGATGCCTGCCGCAGTATGCTGGCGAAATCATCGGCAAGCTCGAGGCTTACCGTGCGGCGGTTCAGCTCGGGTTCGAAAACTGGCGAAAGCAGCTGGTGATCGAGAAAGGGGTTGAATCTGACAAATTCTGCGACGATGCCGGCTTCAGCGGCCCACTCTGCCTGCAATCGAGCAAACTCGGCCAGAGTTTCAGCAGTGCCGCCAAAGACGGCCGGCCCGCTGTAGCCGTATGCGCTCTGCATGTCAAAAAAGCCGGCTCCGCCCAAAGCAGCCGGCACCTGCCTTATCAGAAAAGGGTAAAAAAACTCTGCGCCGCCTTTCTGGTAATAAAGCGCTGCCGGCCGGCCGTCGCCGTTTGCTTCATAAGCCTTGTGATAACTGGCATCATAATAGACTTTGCCGTGAAATTCAGGCAGTGAATCGACAATCTGCTGCCAGCGTGCCGGATTGGTTATGTATTCAAGACTCAAGGTTGACGACCTCGCCGAGATGCTGCCAGGTAATCGGCTCATCCTGGCTGACTGCCTTGCACACACGCCGGTTTAATGCATGATTCAGCAGTTCCGGGGCAATGCCGCCGGCTGGTCGCTTGATCGCTGTTTTGTCGGCAGTCAGTATCTCGCCAGCCTTTAGATCGACGGCTGCGACCAGACTGCGCCGCACCAGTTGCCGATTTGCTGTTTCACCGATGGCGGCAGACTTATGGCCGCTGCCAAGCATAACTGCCGTTTTTCGCACTGCTGCAACCATTTCGGCAAACTGGTCGGGATCCAGTGATGCGGCATGATCCGGTCCTGCCATGCCACGGTCAAGCGTCAGGTGCTTTTCGATGATTCGTGCGCCCAGAGCGGTTGCGGCAACCGCAGCCTCATAGCCTTCTGTGTGATCTGAAAATCCGACCGGCACTGAAAATGACTGAGAAAGCAGCGGAATGCAATTTAAATTACAGTCGGCTGGCGCTGCCGGATATTCACTGGTACAGTGCAGCAGCATTATTTCGCCGGCTCCGCCCGCGCGCAGAGCGGCAATAGCCTTCTGGACTTCGCCGAGACTGCTCATGCCGGTAGAAAGAATAACCGCTCGCTGCCTTGCCGCAATTTCGCGCAGAAACGGCAGATTGCTAACCTCGCCCGAGCCTGTTTTTATGGCCGCCACATCGAGGCTGCAGAGCAGATCGAGACTGGCGGTGCCGTCTGGAGTAGACAAAAAATGCATGCCGAGTTCTTCGGCATGCTGCTTTAAACCGGCGAAGTCAGAAAATGGCAGTTCAAGGCCTTTGAGCAACATGAACTGATCGGCGATTGCGCAGGTCTTCTGGTATCTTGCAGTTTCAGCAAAACGCCCGGCGCATTCTTCAGCCCTGAAAGTCTGAAATTTTACAACATCGGCTCCTGCAGCCGCTGCAGCCTCGACCAGCCGGTGCGCAAGTTCACGGCTGCCATTATGGTTGACGCCGGCTTCAGCTATGATAACCGGTTCTCTGGAAAACAGTTTCAGGAACATTTCAGTAGTGGTATTTCCGGGATTGCTGGTATTCGTCACGGTTGTTTTTGAGCCATTCAATGGTCTGGCGAAGCCCTTCTTCAAGTGAATACCGCGGCTGCCAGCCCAGCATTTGACCGGCCTTGCCGGCGTTTCCGATCAGGCGCATTACCTCTGAATCTGGCGGGCGCAGGCGGTTCTCTTCTTCGACGATCTCGATTTCCTTGCCGAGCAGTCGGCCGATGAGCGCAACTGTCTCGCCGATGCTGACTCCGTTGCCGGTGGCGAGATTGAATATCTCGCCACGGCAGTTGTCCCTGCCGGCTGCAGCGATAAAACCAGCTGCTGTGTCAGTTACGAAATTAAAGTCTCTTATTGGCCTGAGATCGCCAAGCCTGACCTGATTACCGTCAAGCGCCTGGGTGATGATTGTCGGAATCACCGCCCGCATCGACTGTCTCGGCCCGTATGTGTTGAAAGGGCGCACGATGACTACCGGCAGCTCAAACGAACTCGCATAAGCCCTGCCCATCATGTCGGCCGCAATTTTACTGGCAGAGTAGGGCGACTGCGGTTGCAGCGGGTGGTCTTCGTCTATCGGCACGCGCCGGGCGGTGCCATAAACTTCTGAGGTCGAGGTCAGCACTACCTGCCGCAGTTTGTGCGTCTTCGCCGCTTCAAGCAGGTTGAGAGTGCCGGTGATGTTGGTTTCGACATAGCTCTGCGGCGCCTGATAAGAAAAGGGAATCGCAATTAGCGCGGCGAGATGGAAAACCGTATCGACACCTTCGAGAAAGCTTCTGACCTGGAAAGGGTCGCGAATGTCGCCGCTGACTATCTGCAGATTCGGGTGCTGCTGCAATTCTTTGAGCCAGCCTGTGTCTGAGCGTGAGTTGTAGCGGACCAGAGCTCTGACCCTGGCTCCTGCCTCCAGCAGCTGTCCGGTAAGATGACTGCCGATAAAGCCGGCGGCCCCGGTAACAGCAACTGATTTTCCGTTTATGCTGGTTTTATTCATATTTGTCTGAAATTCCGGCGAAGTTTTCGTGCGCGCGCGCGTAATCGACCGGGCTGCCGATATCGAGCCAGAATTCCGAAACCGGGTAACAGCTGACGCCGCCGGCAGAACTGTTGATCTGCTTGATCAGATCTGGCATGTCGCGGCGGTGCCCGGGTTCGATTTTTTCGAGAACTGTCGGCTCGAGAACGTAGATTCCGGCGTTGATGAAGATACTGTGCATTGGCTTTTCCTCGATGTCGATCAGCTCGTCGCCGCGCATCTGCAGAACGCCGTAAGGTATCTGAAAATTGAACTCACGGGCGCAGATCGTCATCGGTTTCCGGCCGGCTGCATGAAAATCGAGCAGGTTGCCAAAGTTGACCGGCGAAAGAATGTCGCCGTTCATAACTATCAGGGGCTGTTGAACCGGTTCCTGCAGCAGCGACAGCGAGCCGGCAGTGCCGAGAAATTCATGTTCTTCAATAAAGCTGAGGGTTACGCCCTTGACCGGATTGCAGGTAAAATAGTCCTTGATTCTGTCGCCGTGATAATTGATCGAAATAAAAATTTTCTGAATGCCGTGGCGGCGCAACTGTTCTACGATAAGGGCGATTATCGGGCGCTTGCCGACCGGCAACAGGGGTTTGGGCAGGTCGCGCGTCAGTTCGCCGAGACGTGAGCCCAACCCTCCGGCCATGATTACGGCCATGTTCTGGCGCGGTTTGCGGGCGATCAGATCTTTGAGCTGAACCAGCTTGATAATGCGGCTGTTGCGGTCAACAACCGGAAGATGTTTGATTGACCGGTTGGTCATCATAAACAGCAGCTCATCGTCGGTCGTGTTCTGCAGGGCAACAATCGGTTGCCGGTTCATCAGATCTGCTATCGGGCTTTGCAGGCTGGCGCCACGGATGATGCCGCGTCTGATGTCTCCGTCGGTAACTGTGCCGACCAGTCTGCATTCTGCATCTACGACCAGGGCGATTTCAAAAGCAGCATCGTCGATGACTTTGAGAGTCTCCAGTATGCTGGTTTCCGGTTTGATCAGAATTTTATCGAGCTGTGAGGTCATTTTCCCCTCGTTGTACAATATGCTGTTGTTGCCAAAATAACAGAAATGCCTTTATCGGTAAACCCCTCGTCGTAGATTCAGGTAAATAGTGCATTTAATCTATGGTTTTGCATTGTCGTGTATTATATGTTAATTATGTAAGTAATACAGTGTTTATGCAAAAGCGCGTTGATTTTTGTTAAGCTATAAGCTTCGGCCATCAGATGGGATGCTTTTTCTACAGCGATTCGCTTCGCTCACAAGCTTACGAAAAAGCAAACCCGTCTTCAGGCCTC
>CAZMWO010000064.1:0-11788 GCA_964569565.1 uncultured bacterium
TTGACGATGAGCAGGAAATTCGCGACACGTGGCATGGTTTTGCCTCTGAGTTTGCTTGCCATATTGGCGGTGCTTGGTCTGGTAACGACCCTGGGTGGTCTTAATCAGGGCCTGAGAACACAAATATACCGGACAAACAATCATCAACTGTCTTTTTTGATCGCATATTCAGCTTTTTCAAGGGTTTGCGCAAAGATTCATTCGTTCTCATGGGCGAACCGCCCTTTTCTGACTGAACCTTACACTGAGACCAGAATTCCCTTACAGGGAGGTCATTATGATCTGCTGGTCGAAAATACCGCCGGTAAAGATTATCAGGCAGATATCTACATTCGAACACACCTGGCCAATATTTCAAGAATGTACTTCTGGCGCATCAGGTTTAACGACGATCTTCTTGACGTATCAAACAATATTATCGTGGAGCTTTACGCAACGCCTGAAGTCGATGACTTTCCGACGGTGAACGGTCCACGCAAGATCGCCGGCGAGGTTGAGGAAATGTTGGCGAAGAGGTCGGCTAATCAGAAAAAGTCTGATGCGATGGCTTCTGAGCTGATGAAATCTGCTAATACAAGGGCAATCATAGAGAAGATGGGGGCAAGGGTACCTGTTGAGTTTCAGCAGGAATTGCCTGTTACTGCTGCAGAAGAAATGATGGAGACCAGGACGGCTGTCGAACCTCCTGATCTTCAGGCGCCGCTGGTAGCTGAAAAGCCCACAGCGCCAGGCCCCAGTCCTTCTTATCTTGGTATCAGTAATGATTCAATGTCCGGCAACCAGATCAATGAACTTTCGGCAAAGTTGACAGCTGCTTCAGAAAAGCTGGTTGAAGCTACCGACAAAGCCTGGACCGAAATTGACGAGAACGGTGTAGATGGTATTCCGGCTGCCACCGAACAGTGGGAGGCAGCTGCCGAAGCCAAAGAAGAAACTTTTGAGACTCTTGGCAGCCTGATCGATGAATCAAAAGCTGGAATTGCAGAAGCACCCAGCGCTGCGGCCCGCGAGGCTATCGAAGAGATGGTTGCGCAGACGGTTGTTTCATCGATGAATGACATCGCCATTGCTACTGAGCGCGGTTATGAGCATCTGGTAACCGGAGAGGGGTCTTATCTCGAAGGGTTGACGACTTCAGCCGCTGTTGAAAGTCTTCTTAACGACTGGAAGGCTGCAGAAGAGCGAACTCAGGAAGACCTGGACAAGCTGACCGAGATGGCCGGAGATATTCAAGGTTACAGCATGACAGCGGAAGTTTCGCAAAAACTGGCTGACACACTCACCAGCGCCCAGGAAAGTCTGGAAAAGATTCAGGCGGCAGTTGCCGAAGCCGAGGCCCGTCTGGCGGAACTGCGTGAGCTCGAAGCTCTTGCTGCTTCAGAACTGGCTGCCGCCAACGCAGATGCCGAAGAAACTGCGGAGGCGGAAGAAGCCGCAGCTGTTTCGGCAGCTGCCGAGGAAGCCGCCGCTTCTGTAGAAAGCGGGGAGGAATAGTGGCTTTATTTCGCCGCAGAGCTTTTACTCTTGTCGAACTGATTATCGGCTTTTCTATTCTGGCCGGAATCGCGCTTATATACCTGCTTTTTGTCAGATCTTCTTCGAAAGAAATGCAGTTTTCTGCCGATCATCTCAATGCCGTGGTATTGTCGCAGAAAGTAGCCGAAGATCTGATCGAAGAGCTGGCTCTGAACCCTTACGGATTTGAAACTCTCGGGGTTGAAGGTGCTTCGACAGTCGAGCATGAGGTAGTTGAAGGCCGGTCGATTTTCTTTTCATTTATCGAAGATGTCAGGTCGCCTTATGGAAAAATCGATGCAAATAGTGATGGTGCAATTACCCCGCAGATGCAGCCACTTTACGATTCTGTCGATAGATTCAAATTTACTGTCGCCGGGCAGCGTATCGCCAGATCTGGAGATCACGAGGATCGCAATCTTATTCAAAGTGATATCGTTTTTAAATGGAACAGTCAGACAGGTCGCGGAGAGTTCAATACCTCGATGCAGATGTTTTCGCCGGTAACAGTCAAGAAGGTAGACCTCGGTCTGGCTGTCGATCAGACAAGTATCGATGCCCGCATTCCGGCTGAGGTTTTTGCGCGCCCAACCAGAACGGTGGCTGAACTGGCGGCTGATACAGGCGAAAATGTCGAGGCAATTCTTGCTCTTGGCAGAATTTCGCTGGTTACCCGTGATTTTGCTGCTTCAGCGTATTATCTGGAGCGCAAGAACGAAATAAGAAGACTGGCCATGCAACTCGAGAATACGCCGGCCATAGATCTTGAAAAACAGTATGAATTGAGAAAAACGATAGCAGAGACCTGGTATGAAATTGCCAGAATATGTTTTCAGATCGTTGCTTATCTTGACCCTCAATTTGAGATTCTCCAGGCACAGGGCAAGTTTCAGACAACGACCGGAACCGGTTTCAATCCGACTACATTTCAACAAGATCTTATGTATTACCGTATTATTTATGAGTATTTTTCTGGCAGCCTGTTACAGGCAAGATATTATTACAACACACTTTTCAAGAGCGATCTGATGCGCTATAAAGGGGGAAAAGTCCAGTCACAGCTTATGATGAAACTGTTCGATCTTTACCGGCTTTCAGCAATACTGCCGACACACAGCAGTGGAATGATGGAATACCGGCAGTTTCTTTCACGTATCAAGGAATTTTCTGAGGGCCGTAATCCTTATCTTTACCGCCTGGCCACATTTGAACGTGGCTTGCTGGATACGCCTGATGAATGGTTGAAGCGTTATGCCAATCTCGAAAAACTCAATCATGTCATTGCGGTAAGAGTGCCGGTAATTCTTGGCTTTATCAGAACCAGCACGGTGGGCATGATTACGCAATAGTGTCGCGGTCAAAATTGACTTGGGGCATTTATGTGTTAGAATTAATAGTATAGAGACAGACTCACACACATCTTATAGAATGGGCGAAACATCGTGAGTCGGGGGTTTGGTCAGAACAACATCTTGTATCTGATTCAGGGTGTTGTGTTGCTTGTGGAGGTATCTATGCATAAAACACGCAGCAGAAAAGGCATGGTGCTGCCGTTAAGCCTTTTCGCCTTTGTGGCTGTTCTTGGGTTGGTAGCAACGTTGGGCGGTCTGAATCAGGGGGTGAAAACCCAGATTTATCGCACCAACAATCATCAATTGTCTTTTTTAATCGCGTATTCTGCCTTTTCCCGCGTCTGTGCAAAAGTTCATTCTTTTTCATGGCCGAACCGGCCTTTTCGCAACGAGCCATATACCGAGACCAAAGTCCCTTATCAGGGAGGACACTACGACCTTTTTGTCGAAAACACAGCAGGCAAAAACCTGCAGGCTGATATCTACATCAGAACTCATCTTGCTGGAATATCAAGGCTGTATTTCTGGAGAATCAGGGTTAACGAAGATCTTCTCGATGTTTCAAACAGTATTATCGTTGAAATGTATGCGACATCTGACCCTGATGATTTTCCGTCAGTGAACGGAGCTCGTGTCATAGCCGGAAAAGTCGAAAACATGCTGGCTCAGAGAGCTGCCAACCAGAAAAAGTCTGACCGGCTGACGTCTGAACTGGTTCAGATAAGTGACCCGGTGAGCATTCTTGAAAAGATCGGCGCGCGCGTTCCCGAAGACTTTCAGAAAGACTGGCCGGTTTCGCCTGCCGAAGAGGCTATAAACAACAAGCCCCCGGTCACGATTGCTGGTATAGAACCGCAGCCGGCCGGTGAGAAACCCGGTGCTGACGGTCCCGGTTCGTCGCCCTCTTCTAATCCATCAGGAAATACCGGGTCGCAGGATGACTCTTCAACTCCATCATCTTCTCAGGACTCGATGGCAGGAAACAATATTAATGCCCTGTCGCAACAGATCCTGAGTGCTTCTGAACAGATGCTCAACAGTTCAACCAGCGCCTGGAACGCAGTTGATGCCGCCGGCGGACATTCTGATACAACTGCCGCGCAAGACCACTTCGAGCAGGCAGGTATTTCACAAGCGGAGACCATGGATGCTCTCGACGATCTGATCTCAGAATCGAAAGCTGGAATTGATGAGGCTCCCAGCCCTGCCGCCCGCGAAGCGATGGAAGAAATGGTCGCACAGACGGTTGCAGCAGCCATGAAAAATGTTATGGCTGCCCTGGCGCCTGCCACGGAGCATCACTTAAACAATTATGCCGGGTATCTGAACACGATAACGACAGCAGAAGCTGCCGAACAGGTTCTGGCCGACTGGAAGGCCGGAGAAGTCGGAATTCAGTCCGACCTTGATAAATTGTCTTCCATGAAAAGTTCTGTCAGTGGCTATAGCATGTCACCGGAAATAAGGCAGACGATGGAAGATGCTGTCGCTGCTGCTGCAACCAGGTTGGCTGTTTCCAAAGCCAGTATTGCTGCTGCAGAGGCTCGCATTGCCGAGCTCAAGGCATTGGAAGCCCAGGCAAACTCCGGGTCGGATCTGACGGCTGACCCGAATGCTGATCCGACAGTCAATCCTCCCCCAGTAGTACCGCCGGAGACCCAGACATGGTAAAATCGCGAAGGCGTGCTTTTACTATGGTAGAGCTGGTGGTTGCGACCGGTCTGGTCGCACTGGTTGGTATTGTCGCCATGCGTATTTTCAGCTCAGTTGGCACTACTCAACAGAATCTGTCGCAGCAGGCACTTCTGCAGATGGAATCGCGGCGTGCTTTCGACCAGCTTGTCGATCAGATCCGCATGGGCACTGATATTGTCAGGCCGACGACCGGTGAGACCCTTCCATTCATGGTGTTCAAGGATGTCATCAATCAGATGACCATCCTTTACCTGGAGCCAAACAATGATGCTGCAAACACTCTGGGACAAAGGGTTTTTCGTCTGGTTTCCTATCGCAATGACTATTCCGGAGGATACCAGAGTGATAACGAGAAGATACTGCTCGACTCAGTTAAAAGTCTGCATTTTACCAGCCTGTCACCAACCAGCATTCAGGTCAACGCCACTGTGGTCAACGAGAAAGGTGACTATCAGTTTCTTGCACATATCGGACTTATGAACCTCGGGGGGCTTGAATGACCAGGCGGCGCCGAGCTTTTACTCTGGTAGAGGTTCTGATCGGGTTTTCGATTATAGCCTCGATTGCTGTTTTATACCTGATTTTCGCCAGGTCGTCTTCTAAAGAACTGCAGTTTTCGGCAGATCATCTTAATGCTGTCGTATTGTCGCAGAAGGTGGCCGAAGATCTTATCGAAGAATTAGCTCTGAATCCCTATGGCTTCGAGACTCTGGGCATCGAAGGCTCCTCCAGCGACCAGGAGGTCATAGAAGGCCGGTCTGTTTTCTTTTCTTCTATTGAAGACACCAGACCGCCCTATGGCAAAATCGATATAAATTCTGATGGCGCCATTGGTCAGCAGATGCAACCGCTTTACGATACCGTCGAGAAATTCAAGTTCAAGGTGGCCGGGCAACGTCTGGCCAATAGCGGCGAACATGAAGATCGCAACCTGATGCAGGGCAAGATTGATTTTTTCTGGCATACCCAGACCGGTCGCGGCGAATTCAATACTTCAATGCAGCTTTTTTCGCCGGTGACCAGCAAAAAGGTAGACCTTGGGCTGATAATAGATCAGGATGCGATCGATGCCAGGATTCCAGGGCAGGTATTCGGCAGGCCATCGCAAAGCATCTCAGAAATTTCTGCCAGCACAGGAGAAAATGTTGAAACCCTGCTGGCTTTTGGCCGAATCGCTCTGATAACCAGAGATTTTTCTTCCTCAGAATACTACCTGAAGCGGAAAAACGAAATCAGGCAGTTGAGATCCCGTCTTGGCAATACGCCAGCAACAGATCTCGATGCACAATTTGAATTGCGCAAAAGCATCGCAGAAACCTGGTATGACATGGCGCAGATCTGTTACCAGATTGTGGCTTATCTCGAACCGCATTACGAAGTTCTGCAATCTCAGGGCAAACTGACAACCGCTAATGGTGCCGGTTTTAATTCGGTGTCTTATCAGGATATGGCTTATTATCGCGTGATCTATGAATACTTTGCCGGCAGCCTTCTACAGACCAGATATTATTACAGCAGCCTGCTTCATCCCACTCTGATTAAATACAAAGGTGGAAAGGTACATACTCAGCTGTTGCAAAAGCTGATCGACCTTTATCGCATTATCGCTATTCTTCCCACCAGAAGCAGCGGTATGCAGGAATACCGGTCCTTTCTCGGTCGTATCAGAACTCTTTCGGAAGGGCGCTACCCATATCTCTACCGGTTCGCAACTTTTGAGCGGGGCCTGCTCGATAACCCTGCTGAGTGGCTGCAACGCTATCCCAACCTTGCTAATCTTCACCATGTTATTGCCGAACGTGTTCCGGTGATTCTTGGTTTTATCAAAACAAGCACAGTGAGCATGGTTACGAGATAGCTGTGTTCTCTGATTTCGAATTACAGGCTCGACGCCGACAGTTCAGTATTAAGTCAGGAGTTAATCAATGCAAAAATCTATCATTGTTGTATGTATTCTAGGTGTTCTTCTTACCGGTTGTGGCAGCAGTAACGAGCCGCTGGCGAGAATCGCCGCCATCGAAGGAAAGGTAGACGCCCGCCCTGAACTTAATGGGGCTTTTGCAGCTGCGAAGGTCGATATGCAACTCAAACATCAGGGTGCCGTCCGCACCGACAAAGAAAGTACGGCTGCTCTTGAAGACATGGCCCGCAAAGGCAGCGTAAAAATCGCTCCAGATTCATATTACGAAGTGCGCGCCGGCGTAACCCTGGGCTTTCATGGCGCCGGCAAAGCCGTATTCGATGTTAACAAGCAGCAGACTGAGATCCAGATCGAAACACCGCATGGTAACACTGCTGTGCTGGGCACAAAATTTGGACAGATAGTAGCCTCTGATTCTTTTGAACTCTGGGTAGAAGAAGGAACCGTAGAATTCACCGCCCGCGATGGCTCAAAACAGCGGGTGACCGGCAGTCAGAAACTGCAGTGGCAGGTTCAGCAGGGAGCCTTGCCGCAGCCGGTTAACTTCAATCTGCTCGAATCAGAAGATTTTTTCGGCAAAAAAGACGAGAGCTTCAAATTCAACACCAGATAAGCTTTTCTCTACATCAGTAACCGTACTCGCACATAAATTCAGGATAACAGCCTATATCGATGCAGATAATCTACAGCACACGTCAGCTCATGCAGCGACTGAAAAACATTCTTGGCTTAAGAGCATTGCTGGCCGGCGTGGCTGTGTTGTTTTTTCTGGCTGCTGTGCTGGTATTCGTTCCGGCAACTTCTGACTGGCTCGAAAACTCTCTTTACGACTCGAAGCACTCGATTGCCTCAGAATATCGTAAGGCAGACCCCTCGCTGGTTGTTGTTGGTATTGATATGGAGACATTGGCGGCCGGTAAAAACCGATGGCCATGGCCGCGCCAGCAGGTTGCCGAATCACTGCAACTCCTTGCCGGGTTCAAACCGCGCGGGATCGTCGTTGACATTCTTTTTCAGAATTCCGATACGGAAAATGGCGACGAAAAGCTTGAACAGACAATTTCCGAACTGGGCAACATCATTCTGATATCCATTCTTGAAGAAAAAGAGTCCCCGCAGGGAATCAGCCTGGTCAGATTTACTTCGCTGACACGATTCAGCCTTAAGGCTCTGGCTGAAGGGTTTGTCTGGGGATTACTCGACCGGGATGGGCGATTGCGCAACTTTAATCTGCGTGATGATCGACTGGGAGCTAGCAGTGCGGCTCTACAGGCGTTTCAAAAGTTTTATGCTGCAGATGCAGCTGCCGTGTCTGGATTGCCCGACAGGACTCCCGTCGTTTTTGCCCGCTCCGGGGGGGGAATCCCGGTGATATCACTTGGCGACATTATCGACAATGAAGACAAATACCGCGAATTCTGCCGCGATAAAGTTCTCGTCCTTGGTGTGAATGCGCCAATCGTGCATGATTATCACAATTCTCCTATCGGCATAATCTCCGGCGTGGAAATTCTTGCTGCCACAATCGATACGCTCGTCAGCAATCGTATTGGCAAAAATGTCCATGATGAAGTGGTTTTTAGAGTTTTGCTGGTCGTTGCAGGTATTATTTCCGGTTGGGTCTGCGTTTTGTCCGGCTATTCGCTGCTGGTTACGCCGATTGCATTTGCGGTATTTACAGTTGGACTGCTGATTCTTTCTGAAGTGTTTCTGCTGCATTTGCCGTTGGCTGTTATGATTATCTCCTGGTTTGTCAGCAGTCTGACCTTTTATGTGGCACAATATCTTGATAATCTTTTCAATCTCAGAGCCAGACAGCAGGAAGCCGGTAATGCCCGCCTCGTTCAGGAGCAGCTTCTGCCGCGGGAGGAACTGAAGCTCAGGAGTTGGCAGGTGTCAGGGCTTTCGCAGTCCGCAAATGAGCTGGGTGGCGACTATTTTGATTACTTCGCCGTCGATGACCGCCATCTTCTGGTGATAATCGGTGACGCAACCGGGCATGGCATCCCGTCCGCGCTGGCAATGGCGATTGGAAAGGCGACGGTGCTGCTTGGTCTGGAAAATGGTTTTGGCGCTGCAAAGCTGGCTGGTGCGCTGAACTCCGTTCTGTTTCGGGCTTTACGGCGCAAAATTATGATGACAGCCGCAATACTCTGGGTCGATACTGAAACCCACACATTCGAATACTACAACTGTGGGCATCCTTATCCTTATCTGCTCAAGAACGACGGCAGTATCGAGCAACTGGCGGCAACCGGCTCATTTCTTGGCACAAAAGATTCCTATCGTCCGGGTTCGCCTTATTGTGGGGCATTACATTCGGGCGACCGCCTGCTGTTTTACAGCGACGGGCTGATTGAATCCTTTCCCGGCTCCCAGGATCAGGATGCTTTTGAGCTGTTCAGGGGTTATCTGGGCAAACGCCCGAGGTTGCCGGTTTCACAGGCGTGTAATGACATTCTGGCCAATCATCCGCATCTGTGTTCGGGGCAGCAGCAACCTGACGATTTTACCGTTGTGATGATCGAGAGAACTGTCAGTTAGAGGTCACTCTGCCAGATAACTCATGCCTTCGTCGATACTCTCTTTCAGCTCGGCCAGATCGAGCATGCCGACCATTTTGAAAAGCGTGGCCTTGGTCGGGTCGAGACCGCAGACAACTGTGTCGGTCTCATGGTCGCAGGCAATCAGCTCGATAGTTTCGATCAGCCTTGAAACGCAGACGCTGTTGATAACTTTGCATTCGCTGAAGTTGAAAATAACACCACCTGGTTTTTCTGCTGCAAATGTTTTGTCGATAAGGCTGGCAATCTCTTCTCCTGCTTCGGCTTCGCAGTATCCCTTGATGTCGAGGACAAGAACCCTCTGTTTACGCTGTGACTCTATCTTATACAACGTCCGGCCTCCTGAAATTCATCGTGCTTTCCTGTTTAAGCTTAATACAATCTTTGCCCGGTTGGCAACGTAAAATTGCCGGCTCGACAAGGGGCCGGCAAAATGGGTTATAATAGCAGAAAAATGATGGAGTCAGTCATGAAAACACAGAACCTTGGCAGAACAGGAATTGAAGTCAGTATTCTCGGTCTCGGAACCCTGACCATGAGCCCGATGCAGCGCGCTCTCAGCGTTGCTGACGGTGCCGCCGTAATTTTGCACGCACTCGCTCAGGGTATAACCTTGATCGATACCGCTCAGATGTATGGCTCTTATCCGCAGGTCGCCGCAGCCCTTCGCCAATGGAAAGGGCCGGCGCCGGTTGTCGCGTCGAAATCAGCCGCGCGCACGCGCGAAGCCATGCAGGCCGCTGTTGCCGAATGCCTGCAGCAGATCGGATTGCCTCAGATAGATGTTTTTCTAATGCATGCTGTCCGCGATTCTGATGATATCGAAGCGCGCGCCGATGCTCTCAGCTATCTGCGCGAAGCCCGCGAAATGGGCATGATCAAAGCAATTGGCGCGAGTTCTCATTCGGCACGAACTATAGACATACTTGCCGGTACTGAAGGAATAGAAGTTCTGCACCCGATGTACAATCGCGACGGAATCGGTATTCTCGATGCCACCCTCGACGAAATGACCGATATCCTCAAGCGCGCCCGCGCCCGCGGCATTGGCATTTATGCGATGAAACCTCTTGGTGGCGGTCATCTGCGAAATGATGCCGCGGCGGCACTGCGCTGGCTTTTTGCCTCAGAAGCTGTCGATGCCGCAGTTGTCGGCATGACCAGCTGTGACGAAGTTGATATGAACGTCAGGCTGGCGCGCAATGAGGCGGTAGACGACAGTTTCGCCCGCAGCGTCGCCGGTCGTGATCGGCGCCTGTTCATCAACACCGGAATCTGCATTAACTGCAATGCCTGTGTTAACACCTGCCAGCAGGGCGCATTGCACTCCGCCGAAAAATCGCCGGTTATCGATCATGCCCGCTGTATTCTCTGTGGCTACTGCGCCCCGGTCTGCCCGAAGTTCGCAATCAGAATCGTCTGACAGGTTCTTAAACAGAGCATAAAAACAGCCCCTGCGTCAGCAGGGGCTGTTTAGTGTAACTGGCTGTTTAAGGCGTATTACATTCCTTCGAAACCACCAGCACTGCCAGATGTGGTTTTGGGTTCTTCCTTAGCCGGTTCTTCTTTGGGCTCGTCGGCAGGTTTTTCGTCTGCTGGCGCTGCAATGGCATCAAAACCGGTCGCTGGTGCTGCCGGCTCTTCTTTTTTGTCTTCGATAGCATCGAATCCGCCAGAGAATCCGCCTTCAGCCGGTTTGTCGGCCGGTTTGTCTGCCGGCTTTTCTTCGATTGCGTCAAATCCACCAGAGAAGCCACCTTCGGCAGGTTTATCAGCAGGCTTGTCGTCAAATCCGCCTGAGAAGCCGCCTTCGGCCGGTTTGTCGGCTGGCTTGTCGGCCGGTGTGGCGTCAGTCGGCAGAGGTTTGATTTCGCCAGGTTTAACTTCAGGTACTTTGGGAGTCTGAATACTGGCTGCCGCATCGTCTTCATTCGGCAGATAGATGTCTTCGGTGCCCATGAGCGGGTCTTCGAAGATCGAACTGCTCTTGGCAGCGCCAGGAGCTTCAGTAAGGCTGGGCAAAGTGACTTCGCGAGCGCTCAGGCGCTTGTTGAATTCTTCTTTGTATGAAATCTCGGTTGGATTGAAACCGAAGTAGAACTGGATCGTCGGGGCGTAGGAAACGGTGAGACCGGCTACGACAACGGCTACCATGCTCATCAGCTTGATCAGGATGTTGAGTGACGGACCCGAAGTGTCTTTGAAAGGATCGCCAACCGTGTCGCCGACGACAGTGGCCTTGTGGTTGTCAGAGCCTTTGCCGCCGAGGTTTCCTGCTTCAACGTATTTCTTGGCGTTATCCCAGGCCCCACCCGAGTTGGCCATCATGATGGCAACTGCGAAACCACAGGCGAGACCGCCGACCAGCATACCGATGATACCGCCAACTCCGAGAACCAGACCGACAATGATCGGGGTGATGATAGCAAGCAGGCTGGGAGCCAGCATTTCTCTCTGGGCACCCTTGGTCGAAATGGCAACGCATGATGCGTAGTCAGCCTTGGCACCCTTGTCGCCCTTAAGCAGGCCGGGGATTTCCTTAAACTGACGTCTGACTTCTTCGACCATGCTGTGAGCGGCACGGCCGACTGCTTTCATGGTCATCGCGCAGAACGCGAAAACCAGCATGGCGCCAAGGAACACGCCGACAAGCACGAGCGGGTTCATCAGAGTGACGTTGTAGTAGGCCATGAAGTCGGCCATACTTGCTTTGGCTATCGGAACTGCCTTTTCAGGGCTGA
>CAZMWO010000065.1:0-11782 GCA_964569565.1 uncultured bacterium
ATATAATATGCCACAGCAAAGAGAACAAGATCGTGAATAAAGGTTCAGAAAAAGCTCAAATCGCCTTCAGGTATGCCTTTGGCGTGCTCAGCCCGGTAGTCGTAAGCCTGGTGATGGTTTTTGCCGCGCAGATATTTTACGGCTACCTGCAGAAGCAGGATCGCGACAAAAGGCTGCAGTTTCTCGAAGAACGGTCAGAGTTGATGCTGGCGACGGTGATGTCGAACCTGACTTTTGCCGACCAGTTCACTCTTTATGGAAACCGCCTGAGTAAAGCAATCGAGAGCCATGGGCCCGCCTCTTTTTCTGCAAAATTGCTGACTGCAGCAATAGCCGAACATTTTCCCGATGGCTTTATCACAGAAGGCAGCCTGACATGGGCTTTTTCTCTCAAGAACGGCAAAGCAAAAGCGCTGACCGGTGGCGGGTTCGAAAATTCACGGTTGCGAATAATGGAATGGATCACCGACAGCCTTCTGGAATTTTCCAACAATCCAGACCTGAGCCTTAGTCAGATCAACCAGAGGGAAAAATTTGTCAAAACCGTGTTTGGGCCGCACTCTGCGCCAATCCAGCTCGGGCGCCATCGAGAAGGCAGGCTGACTCCGGTAGTTTTCGAGGGCAGATCGTATTACCTGTACTGGCGCCAGTTTAGGCAGGCCGGTCGCACCTATGCTGCTCTCGTCAGCCTGATAACTAATGAACGGGTCACCGATCTCGAGTTCGCCCTGCGTCATATCGCAACAAAGATGTTCAGGGATTCACAGAATCGCCTTGCTGTAGCTTTTATTCCAGTTAAAGAGTTTGCAGAAGACCTGCCCATAGTGCTGCCTGAGCAATTCGATAAACACCCCGCTGAAAAAGATCGGACAAAAAAGCTTCTGGCAGGGATCAACCAGGAAAATGGTCCGGTGAAACTGGATGTCGATACCAGAAAGTTCATTGTGGCCGGCAGCCACCTCTTCATGAAAAGCATGACATCACTCGATGTACCTTACGACGCAGTGGCATTTGCCCCTGCTCCGGCAGCATTGCAGAGACCGGAGACAGGATACATGGCGATTTTATGCACCACCGTCGGCCTGTGGCTGATGATATTCATGTATTTCTACCACAAGACCGGTCGAGTCGGATTACCACTGTCAGCGTCTTTTCGTATTCTTTTCGTCTTTTCCGGAATGCTGCCGATTCTCCTGATGATTGCTCTGGCACACGGTCTTATCGAAGAATCGTATACCACTTCGCTTACCGAACTACGCCGCGAGAACACCGAAAAACTCTCGAGAATCAGTGAGAGAAGCGACAACCTCAGGCAACTTTTTGGTTACAACATTTCTCAGGCAATAAACGAATTCAAGCTGCAACCGCTGTTTACAACCAACCGCCCCCATGATGCCAGAAAGGCTTACGAAGCGATCAGGCAACATCTCGAAACAATGGGACTTACCGTCGATTACTGCTACATTTTCGTGCCTGGCGGCATCTCAGAGCTGATAATGCATGACCAGAGACACTACAAAACCGCCAAAACAGTGATGGATCTTTTTGGTCCCGCTACTTATCAGATAAATCAGCAGTATGCGCAATTCTGGAACCTGCCTGAGGTAAGACTCGATACCGCACAAAAGAACTTTTTCGGCATTCTTTCCGGCTTCAGCAATCATTTTCTTGAAGAAATCTTCATGCATACCTATGAAAAGGAGATAGCCATAAAATTTGGTGAGAACAGCGCCGACTACTTTTACTCGGTGGTTTTCTCTGAAAGAGGCCTGATCAAAAGCTACGTCGGCTTTGCTGCCAATTCAGAGCGCCTGTTCAGAAATTTTCTGGCGCGCGAGCTTGATTCTTTGAACGTGACCGGTTCTGCAGTGTTTCTTGCTGCCGAAGAGCTCAGCAACTCTGAATTTACGATTTTTCCGTTCCGGAAAATGAATATTCTCAACAGTCAGATCGGCAGAAATGCAATGCACTTCATCACCCGTTGCCGCAGTTCTCTGTTCGAAAAATTTCTCACCGACCGCGATCACCTGTATATTTTTTCGCCACTCAATCAGCAGAGCAGTTACGCCTGCGGTTGCGTAGTATCGCTGGCAGAAATCAACCGGGAACGCAGCGTAAAGCGTCTGGCTCTTTTCTGCATTGCGATTCTGCTTATCTGTCTGATGTACGTCATGGCTTCGTTTGCTGCGGCACACCTGCTCGAACCGCTTGGCGCAATTAACCGGACGCTGCAGGCGATAAGCATGGGAAAGCTTGAAAGCAGTCTGGGTTTCAGAAGAAAAGACGAAATCGGCCAGCTTGCCGAAAGTATAAACATGATGCTCGATGGCTTCAAACGTCGACTCAGGCTTGGAAAATTCGTCTCAACTACTCTCGAACAGAGTCTCGATGACAACGCCGGCCTCGATGCCAGCAAGATTGCACGAGCCATAAAGGGAACCGTCCTTTTCTCAGATATCAGAAATTTCACAACGCTTTCTGAAAGCAATCCGCCTGAATTCATCGCTGATATGCTCAACTCCCATCTTGAAACCATGTCATCAATAATTCAAAGCTTCAACGGGCAGGTAGAGCAGTTTATCGGCGATGCCATCGTCGCATTCTTTCCCGACCAGCTGTCGGAAGACAGCAGAAAGAGAGCAGTCGAAGCAGCCACCGCAATGTATGCTGCACATCAGGCTGTCATCAGGCAAAGAGAAGATGCCGGGCAGATCGTCTATAACTTTGGCATAGGCCTGGAATACGGTCAGATTGTTGCCGGACCGCTGATCACACCGTCTCGTTCAGAGTTCTGCATCATTGGCAAAGCAAGGTCTGATGCCGAGCAGTACGAACAGCTCAGCAAAAATGGCAGACATACCAGAATAGTCTTGTCAGCCGGCTTTCTTGCTGCTGCAGAACTCAGCGACATCTGCTGTAAGCCCCTTGCCGGAACAGGTCTCTTCGAGGTAACGACCGGGGAGCCGGTGTCATGAAAAAAGCTGTTATGATACTCCTTGTGGCTGTTCTCACATCAGCACCAGCTCTGGTTATTTACTTTTCGCTGAAAAATTACTCTGCAGTAATGAGAAACGAAGCCGAAAAGCAGCTGCTGCACCGTATGCAGAATGAACTGCAGCGCCAGGATATCCTGGTTAATCCGGTGATCGAAATCTATCGAAAACTTTTCATGGCGCTGCGCAGAACCAAAGCAGAAGAGTTTCTGGCTCGCAATGAGAACGAGGTAAATGAAGACCTGCTGGCATTCATTACCGACCTGATGCGCGAAGTTACCAACATGTGGTTCGGTGGAGAGAGCTCTCTTATTTATCGACAGAACGACCAGGATCTCACCCTGTCCATGAAAAATGGCGAAATTGTTCCCGAAACAGATCTTGAGAGACTGCTCGGGCTGTTGCGAAATTATCAGAACAACAGGTTCAACCCGGATGTAAGAGACAGGGTGGCCAATGCCATTAAGAGCCTCATACAGGTGCACCTTCAACTGTATTTCAATATCAATATATTGTCTGAAGACGGTGACGGCGATAAGATTCAACGGGTCGTCATCAGAGAGAACGAATCCTTTCGGCTGCTGATGTTGCTTCGCCTGCGTTCCGCCTTTCTTTTGAATTTTCTTGGTGATCTCAGTCTTTTAGATGAACATGCCAGGGCCAGACAAAAAATTGCACAGTGGCGGCACCAGGACATGGGGCTGACATTCGTCAGCAACCGCAATCCCGACGATTTTGAAATATCTGGATTTTTCACGGGCAGACATCAGCTGCTGGAGCATACAAGAAAACTTATCAAGGTCTCTGGCCAGCGTGGCTTTGTCAGCCATTACCAGAACTGCCTGCTGATGGTCAGCGACCATGACCCCAAAAAACCAAACCGCGTAGTAATCGCGGCTGAAATTCCCAATATAGACAAACAGACCGGAATGATTGTTCTGACCATATTTTTAGCTATTCTTGGCACCTTCCTGTGCAAAGTCATCGTCGAAAGCATTATTTTCGGCCGCAGCCGGAGCGTTTCGATAACAGTTTTCATTATTGCCATTTTTGTTGTGGTAACCATGCTGCCGTTTCTCAGTTCAGCATATCTTGCGAACGAATATGTCGCCGCCAATTTCAAAAAAGAAAAAAACCGGGCAGTCGAGGAACTTGCCGAAGACCTTGTTCGACTGGACTTCAAAACTCTCGCTAACTTAAGATTTGCCGTGAATTTTGCGAAAAGTATCAAATCAGTCGAGAGACTGGCTGCATTCGCCGAATTACCTGTATCGTCCTCTATAAACGACCTGCTGCTCAAAGTATCGCAAAAACTGCAGCAGATTCAGAAGCGACCGGTTGTTGCTGTTATCTGGGTTTATGACGAAGCACAGCCATTCTTCAGTGTGGTTTATGATCACGACCAGAAAACATACAGATTCACGCATGGACAAAATGTTGTTGCCGAGGAATATTTCATCAAGAGATACAAGTCATACATGAAACCAATTGATCCTGCAGACAAATTGCAGGAGCCTGGCAAGGCGAAACATGACATAGAGTTCGATGACCTGAAGGGCGAACTGCTCGACAGTTTCTTTTTGAACATGTTCGGCGCTAAAACCTATTACAAGCTCCGCGAAGATTTCGGGTCACTGATCTGGCAGGAATCATTCATGGATACGAACGCCCTGCTCACCACGCCTCTTACACAAAACGGTAAAACAAGATATCTGATAACCTGGGTGTTCGATTCAGCAGGCATCAGAGATCAATTTCCAGCAGAAGACCTGCGAACAGATCCTGACAGGCCACTTTTCACCCTCTTTGGCAATGATCAGTATCTTGGAGCCCGGCCAAATACGCTGAACATACTCAGTCGCGATTTTCCTGATCTCGTTGAACTCGGCAATCAGGCGCTGATTACCGGCAGTCGCCTTTTCATGCAGGATTATACAGCCTCTGGAGCACCGGTATTAGAGGCAAGACCGGCACGGTATTCAGATTTCATTATCTGCGGCCGCAGGAACACCCGCGACATCGAAAGCATAACCGGCGAACTGCTGGCAGAAGCTCTGCGTTATCTGGCATGGATTGCGGTGTGTGGTATCTCTCTGGCCCTGCTGACATCGCTTTACTTTACGCTTCCGATACGCCAGCTGACCCAGGCTACCCGTCAGATAGCAGAAGGAAACTATGCTGTCCGCCTCGTGCAGAGACATCCAGACGACTTTGCCATCGCATCTGCCGCCTTCAATAAAATGGCAATAGGACTTCAACAGGGTGAACTGCTCAACAGCTTCGTCTCAGAAAGTGTCAAAAAGCTGGCAGACCGTAATGAGCTTTCCAGCTCCGATATTGCCCGCAAAATCAGAGCTACCGTGCTTTTCTCATCGATCAGAAATTCTGCTGCCATTCAGCAGCAGAATGAGCCGGAGAGAATCTTCGCGATTCTGCAGGCCCACCTGTCTGCCGCCGTAGCAGCGGTAGAACAGTATGGCGGCGAAATCGACAAAATGATCGAAGACAAGGTCATGATCGTTTTCGAAAGCCAGAGGCAGAACGAACAGGAGCAGGCTGCTGCTGCGGTTTCTGTTGCCATCTCGATAAAAAATGCCATGCAGAAAAATTACTCGCTGCAAACGGCAGCAGGCATTACTTCAGGCGAAGTTGTCTCGGGCATTATGGGCGCCGGCAACGTCAGACTCTCGAAAACTGTCGTCGGCGACACGGTAAATCTGGCGGCACGTCTGGCCTCTGTTGCTGACGGCTTGCCGGGTGGCGGCATAGTTGCATCGGGCAGCACGGTCGAAAACATTTCTGATGATTACCACTGCGAAAAACTGCCGATCAGCCAGATCAAGGGCAAAACCCACACGGTTGAAGCCTTCAGCGTATCCAGGAAAACAGTCTGACATGCAGCAACAAAGGAACCTGCGCGCAGCCTTCGTATTATGTTTTCCGATATTTCTCGGCCTGCTTTTGTATTTCGTTATTGCCGGTTCACTGCAGCGTTTCAACCATGCCAGACAAGAACGTGCCGAAGAAGAGTGGTTGAATCACGCCAACATTCTGACAGCAAAGGTCAGATCTGAATACACGATCGAACGTCAGGCAGAACAGTCATTTAAAGCGGTTGCCGACTACTTTGAAAAAGCTTCGAACGTTTCTGAGAATGAACTGGCTGCAATGCTGAAACAGGCTTTTGCCGAAAATCTCGACCCCGAAATGGCACAGCAATGCCAGACCTGGGCTTTTGTAAAAAACCGCGACCGGTTCGAACTCATCGAAGGCGACGGCCTGATGAACCAGAAAAAGCGCGCGTTTATAAGGGTTTTCGAGGCGCTCTGCCATCTTGCCGGATACGCCGGCGAAACCTCAGGCAACCGCCTGCACGAACGCTTTATCAGCGGGATGTTTGGCGAGAACTCTTCACCGCATCATCTGGCAACCGAGCGCCAGGGGCGCCTGACGCCGGTGCTTTACGAAGGCAACCACTGCTATCTGTGCTGGCGGGTGCTTGAGCTCGGAAACCATCAGTTTATCGGGTTTATCAGTTTATTACCCGGCGCCTTTGTCGAAGATGACCGGGCCGCACTGCAAAGACTCGCTGACCGGATCAGTAAAACTGACCCGGGGATCGGCCTCGCAGTTTTTGTAAATTCGCCGCAGATCGAACCGGCAATTGAGCCAATAGTGCCAGAACATCTGCACAAAAACGCTGAACCGACAGCAGCTTTGCAAATTCTCAAAAAACACTGGGGACGTGACAGACTCAAACCCAGACAGATCAACAGGGTCGATGGCAGCTGGCTGTTTCATGATTTCATCGATACCGAATCTTCATATTCATTTGCAATTATCAGTGCTGCGACCAGTGTATCACCCGGGCAATCATTTTCTCCGGCGATCTTTGCGCTGATCGCCCTGCTCATCTGGATAGTTTATTTTCTGCGAAACCACAGACGAGGCAATCTTTCGCTTTCGACTACATTCAGGCTGCTCTTTTTCATGACCGGCATGTTGCCGGTCGCTCTGCTGGTAATCATGGTTCTGCACCTTATCGATGAATCTGCCGAGGCCAGAGTTAGAAGCCGCATCAACTTCGCCCGCACAACGCTGCGCAACTTCGACCAGAAATCGGAGAATACCAGTAACTGGTGCGCAATGATACTGAGCGATCTTCTTAAACGTCCCGATCTTCAGCATCAGTTCGCCACACCGGCCGCTCAGCAGCAGGGCTTCACTTCTCTTGGCGCTGAACTGCAGAAACGCAACTATAACCTGCAATACATGCTGATTTTCAAACCGGGGCACGAACCCTGTCACCTCTCGGCATCACCGGCACACACGGCAATGGCACGCTTTCATCTCGACTATTTCGCTGTCGCCTGTGAATCGATTTCACGCCTTTTTGCGTTGTACAGCCCGCAGATACCAGCTTTAAAAATGTCTGCCATGCAGAAAACACTGCTCGGCATCTTCGATAACATGGGCAAATCGGTTGCCAGAGAGCTGTTTCTCGATTCAGTCGAACGCCTGACCTACATGAAAGCCGGCACCAGCTCGATAAATTTCTTTTACAACAGCATCATCATCGATGAACATGGGCTGCCGGTATATCTCGTCATCAGCGTCAGCACAATGCGAACGCTCGAATACATGCTCGACCACGACCTGATGCATGCCAACCGGAAAGACGAAACCACCTTCGTCTGCTTCAACCGCAATCTGTCGACTGCCCGAAGAATTCTGCCCGCCACGGCCCGACAGTTCATCGGCTCAGAAAACGGTCAGACGCTGCTTGGACTGGCTGAATCGGCAGCCAGCTCACAGATCGGTCTGATTCTGCGCCGGCCCGGCCATATCTATGTTTACGAACCCATGCTCAAACTCGGCGCCTGGTATGGCGGAGCCGCCATCGACGTTTCTGATCTGACGAGAGAAGCTGACTGGCGCCAGTTTCTTCTTCTATGCGGCGTCTGCCTGATGGCGCTGTTTATCTATGCGCTTTCGGCCTGGGCAGCAAGCTTGTTCATCGAACCGACCGGGCTTCTCTCCGGTATCTTTGCCGCAATCGCAACCGGAGATTACCGACAGCGCTTCGAGTATGAGTATGACAACGAACTCGGCGAACTGGCAACAGCGACCAATAACATGGTCGTCGGCCTCAAAGAGCGGCAGATGCTCGGCAAATTCGTTTCGACAACCTTCGACAACCAGGTCGCCTCGGCAACCGCTCAGACAAGTGCGCAAAAACTCACCGGAGTTATACTTTTCTCTGACGTGCGCAGCTTTACCACGCATTCAGAAGCCAACCCGCCGGTGCTGATAAGTCAGATGCTCAACCAGCATCTGCGTGGCATGGTCGAGGCTATCAACAGCAACGGCGGCCGTGTCGATCAGTTTATCGGCGATGCAGTCGTCGCCTTCTTTCCCGGAGAAGGTGCCGGTTCGTGCCTGAACGCCGTCAGAGCTGCGGCGGCCATGATGCGGTGCCATCACCGGATCAACGCAGAGAGAAAACAGCGAAATCTGTTTGCCTATGATATCGGCATAGGGCTTGCGTATGGAACAGTCATAGCCGGCGCTCTCTCGTCGGGCAACCGCTCTGAATTCACGATCATCGGCAATGCGCGAACTCTTGCCGAACAACTCGAAGCGCAGAGCAAAAGCAGCAGACATACCGCCGTAATCGCATCTGCTTCGCTGACACAGCTTATCCCTGAATTTAAGCAATACTTCTCTGTGCACACCGTAGGCAGCCATGAGCTCCTCGACCTCAAGGCACCGCTATGAAAAAGCTTTTACTGCTGCTGTTGACCTCTGTCATTCTGTTCTTTCCGCCTGTCAGTGTCTATCTTTCAATGCGCGAAGCGTCTAAAATAAAGGCAGACGCTTTCGAAGAAGAGCGCACACGAGTCGTCGCCTCGCGCCTGGAAGAACTGGCGATGCCCATGTCTTCAGACAACCAGTTTCAGATGAATGTTTCGCGGCTTGCCCGCAAGGTGATTCTTGATGACAGGCAGGCAGAAGAATATTACTCTTTGCGCGCAAGATCAGCCGATGCCGGCAATTTTTTCAAGGAACTCGCCGACGAGTTACTCGAAAATGTCGATTATCCATGCGAAATCGCTTTCATGCTGCGCCTGAGCGAAAACCGCAGAAACATCAGAACTTTCAGGTACGGAGCCCGGCTCGGAATCGAAGAAATTCTGCAGAATTTCAGAACGAATACCCTGATTCAGAATAACCCTCTATGGACAGGCTATTTTGCTGCCACACTCGAGGACGAAGCAGGCTCTCTCATCAGCAGCACGATACTTCCCTTTCGCTTCAAAGATAGTATGCGCGTCATCTTCGGCAGAAGCCTGAGTCCAGAAATTTACATGCTGGCACTCGCTGACCTGCAGCCGGTTTCATGGCTCGAATCGCTCAAACGCAAGATTGGCTCCGCCAACGATGACTTCGGAACCGGCTGTGTGCCGGCCGGCTCGGCTCAGCCGGTATTTTCGCCATGGTTCAACGACAGGGCCTCACTGCGCGACAAACTGACCAGTTTTATTGCCAAAGCAGGCCCAATGCCTGAAATCGTCGTTATCGACGGCTGCCGTCTGTATCTTGAAGCTGTCGATCAGCGCAGCGAAACCCGCCTGTTCGCTGTTTCTGCGCCGGCCACCACCGACAGTTCAGACAAAAATACAGGCAATCTGACGGTAATAGCTCTTGCAGCCGTCTCGACCCTGCTGTTTATCATGCTCGGCCAGAAAATCATGCTCAACCGTGGTTCTGATCTTAAGATCAGATACCTTATACCGGTAATTTTTCTCATGCTGTTCATACAACCTCTGTTTTCGATGATCTATCTGGCCAACGAATATCTGCTGACAAGCTACGAAAACATTCAGAGTGCTACTTCCGAAAAGCTTGCCGGCGAGCTTAACGATCTCGACCAGCAGACGAACGACAGCTTTCTCAACCGCCTGAATCTTGTGCGTACATTCGATTCGATTGAACGCATCAGCAGTTACACGCGCGAACCTTACACCGGCTCAGATGATTTCAACTACTGCATCAAATTGTTGCAGTCCCTCGACCGACAGCTTTTGAGCCGCTATTTCACCTCTCTGTGGCTGTGCCGCGACAACGGCGAATTCGTTGCAGTATCTATGCGAGACAATGACCAGTATCGAGCTGAAAGCAAAGAAAGCGATTTCACCGGTTTTTTCAACGACCGCTTCATTGAGATTCTCGATTATCACAACAACGACGGCAAGGTGATCGCCCGACCGCGCCGCCAGCAGATTCAAGACGACCTCAAGGGCGAGTATTCCAGGGATTTCTTTCTGCAGCTGTTCGGACCAGATATCTTTTTCAACTTTCGTCGCTATTCTCCGATGTTTCTCGACATCAAAACGACTTACAAGAAAAACAAGCTTTTCGGCATGCCAATAAGGTTTGCCAACCGTTACCACGCCTATATTACCTGGCACATGGACGAAAAAAATGCGGTGCACGACTTTCCGGTGCAGTCTCTCGATCTGCATTCACGCTCGCCCCGCCTGGCAATATGGGGAAATGAGCGTTCGACGGATACGCTGAAATATTCTCTTGAAAAAACCGAAGCCCGGCGCCCACAGCTGCTGAACCTTGCCAGAAATGCCCACTTCAGTCGAGCACAGGCTGCCAGCGTAGAAAAGTCAGACGAGACTATCGTCATCGGGCAGGCTTTTCCCTGCAATTATTCATTTTATACGGTTGCCGGCAGCGAAACCATTGCCAGCTTCGCAGCTTACCGCCAGGATCTCGAACACAGGGCCCTGCTTTTTCTCGCCGCCCTTGCACTTGTCAGTATTGCTCTCGCCATGGCCGGGGCCCGTTACTTTACCAGTCCTCTGCGCGAACTGACCGCTGCGACCAATCAGATAACCGCCGGCAATTACCAGGTCGAAATCGGCGAAAACCACCCTGATGAATTTGCCGAAATTGGCGCAGCTTTTAATCGAATTGCCGCCGGTCTGCGCGAAGGAAGCCTGCTAAAGGGTTTTGTCAGCGAATCTGTGCGCCGCGAGATAGTAGCCGGTCAGGAAATCTATGAACTGGCACAAAAGTCTGAACTGCGTAATGCTACCATCGTTTTTGCCGGAGTCTGCGATTTCGCGAATTTTCAGAACGATCACGACGAACACCAGATTTTTGAACTGCTGCAGAGCTTATTGCAGGCATCAGATGAGGCAACCCGTATGTTTGGCGGCGAAATCGACAAGATGATCGAAGACAAGATCATGATCGTATTCGAGCATCATGGCGAAGACCGGGATTATCAGACCAATGCCATGAAAACGGCGCTGCACATAAGCGAACTGGTTTTTGCCAGCACCGGCCATCGCGTCGCCGCCGGCATCAATACCGGAGTCGTCGTGGCCGGCATCATGGGCGCAGCCGAAGCCCGCCTGTCGCGCACTGTCGTCGGCGACCCGGTCAACCTCTCGGCCCGCCTGGCTTCACTTGCAACAAAGCGACCAGATGGCGGCGTAATCATCAGCGGCTCCCTGGTCGAAGCCGTGCCCGATGGCTATGACTGCGAAAAACTGCCGATCAGCTCGGTTAAAGGCAAAACTCAGGCTGTCGAAGCCTTTGAGATCAAAAAAGTCACTCCCCAAATGCCATAAATAGCGACACTTTTTATCCTTGACCACGGCAACATTAAAATACGTTGATATCATTACTAAAAAGTGGCAGAATGAAATCAAAAATCCCGGCAATCAGATATGCCCATTAAAATGAGAGACTAGTCCTCTGTCACATTT
>CAZMWO010000066.1:0-11684 GCA_964569565.1 uncultured bacterium
CCATCCTGGCGAAGAAAACCCGCCTGCGCCCTTGTATGATTTTTAACCAGGTGTGAATTCTTAACCAATCAACCTTGTCAGTCGAGGATGGTTACGTATTCGTCGATTTCTTTAAACAGCTTGCCAGTCAGCCTGAGCACGAAAAAATTCGCGGGCAGTGATTCGTTGGCGATAAAATCGCGTTCCTGAGCGGCCATCCTGAAAATCGACGGGTCTTTGTCTTTGAAGAAATTCTGCGTCACGTCGAGAAACTTCTGGTAACGGTCAGCGATAACGGTGGGGCTGATCTCTTCGCTGTAAGCACGATTCGCGTAGAGAATGCGGTTGATGTTGAACAGTCGCCCGACCAGCAGGCGCTGGCGCTTTTGCAGATCGGCATGCCGCAGCTGCTTTTCGTAGCGTTCCGACAGCTTTAACAGACAGTTGACGAAAATGCGCCGGATCTGGCGAAAATACAGGCCGCCGCGGGTAATGCGGCTTTCTGCAACGAACCTGCCCGGCAGCGGCAGACTGGGCAGAAAATTTATGCTGTCGTTCGCTTCCTTGATATGCGGCTGCAGGCTCATCATCAGGTGCAGCAGGTCACGCGCCATGTCAAAATAGAGCTGCGAACACAACGAATACTGATCAGAACCTGTCTGCGTATTGGCTTCGAGACTTTCAGCCTGCTGCAGCTTCTGCTTGAAATCTGGCGAGCGCAGACAGTCGATACACGAATAGAATATATGGCCGATGTGCACCAGCATTTTCTGGGCGCCGACACTGCTGACTTTTGCCCCAAAATTCGCGCCGGGTGAACTGAAAACGTCTGCTACCAGCCGGTCTTTAACCTGATCGTCGGTCATTTCCCAGGTGGTCAGCACTTCTTTTTCGCCGGTGAAAGCCAGCACGCGACTGCTCGACAAAATCTCACCTTTGCCGCTCTCAGCCTTCCATTTAAAGCTGGCTTCAACCTCATAAAAACCGTCTTTTTTTTCGGTTTCGATGTTCAGCACATAGTTGTCTTTCAGCACATGATGCAGGTCTGGCGTGCGCGTTTCGGTAATACCCGGGTTCGAAAAGAACACCGTCTCTTTATCGGTGACACCTGTCGAAACCTCGTAAGGCGCGCCATCGGCATCGGCAAGACCGATTGCCTTCATGCCATGCGGATTAAGCTGTGATTCCTGATAGCACTGTTCAAGCACCTTTTCGACCAGCGAAGAAGCGAGGTAATTTTCAGAGTTGAAGGTGCTTTCCTTGCGAAAACGGTGCATGGCCTGAAAAAACATCACCGAAACCCCGGCCACCAGGAAAAAACCTATGACCAGTTCGAGCATGGTAAAGCCCTGTCGCCGGGTGCAAGTCATTGAATACCTCCGGTGTTCTGCAGGCCTGCTTCGAACATGGTCTGAAAATCCCTCTTCTCGCTGGCGAAACTGGCAGTCACGTTAACCGAATTCGCGCTGGTCACCAGAAAACTGATGTCTTTGATGTGATCGGCGACAAGTGAGCTCTGATCGGGGTCATAGACTGGATTGCCGATATCGAAATTCTCGACTTTGACCCGGTAGTGCATCAGCTTGTAGAGCTCTTTGCCGGTGCTCGCCGACAAATCCGTATCTTTCAGCTGATAAAGCACCTGAACGTTACCCATGAAATCAGCGAAGAAAAGCGCCGAAGACGGCTCGCCTATCTCAGGCAGCAGAAAGTCGGTTCCTTCTCTGATCATGCGAATGACGCGGTTCTGCGTAGTCAGCACCCGCGACTGCATACTGAGATCGGCCATGGCAGCCTTCTGGCTGGTAGTCGAGCCCGAAAACATGCGAAAAACTACAATCGAAAAGAGTGAAGCCAGAGCGATGACAACAATCAGTTCGACCATGGTGAAGGCGTTGCGCCGCATTATGCCGCCAGTGTTCTGCATCACGGATCTTCTCTCAGGACAAACTCGACCCGTCGGTTTTTGGCCTTGCCTGCATCGGTGTCGTTGCTGGCGATCGGTTGAGTTTCTCCGTAGCCTCTTACCGTCATGCGGCTGGAAGAAATGCCCTCGCCGGCAAGGTAGTCGGCCACGCTTTGCGCGCGTTCGATAGAGAGCTGCATATTGTAGGCAGAGTCGCCGACCGCGTCAGTGTGACCACGAAGGACAATACGTGTATCAGGGCGATCGCGCATAATTTCGGCAAGCGCATTGAGGTGCTCCTGCTGTTCTGCGGTCAGGGCCGAGACTTCGATACCAAAGCGAAAAGCCTTGATTACATGGTTCGCTGCCGGATCCACCGCCGCCACCAGTCCGCTGACCAGCTTCAAGGGCAGATTGATCGGCGGCATGGTGATTGTCTCGATGCCGGGCCGCGGCAGATCAGCCTTATTAACGCCGCCTGGGTCGATGCCGACGACTTCGAGAGCTTCTTTAACGGTGTCGCCAGTGCGCAACCGGTCGGCAATCTCTTCAACTTTCGGCAGGTTGTCATTGCGCTTCTGAATGATGTCATCGACTATGCTGTCGATATCTGAGGGCGCATTGGCCGGATCGCCGTATTCTTCGTAATAAACCGGGATGAAGAGGTTGGTAAAATCGAGCAGACTCGGGTTGTACTGCATGCGCCAGTAAAAAAGATGACTTTTTTCCTTGAATTTAACCCGGACTTTGACATTGAACATGAACTCGACCGAAGCATGATCTTCGACGCGCAGATTGTAGCTGCCACCAAACAGATTGTCCGAGCGGTCTTTCGGCCCCGACTTGAACGAGCGGTTGCTCCACTGCCGCGACTGAATATCGGCAAGAACCTCTACCAGAGATGAATATGCGATATTGAAGGCGGCCTGATAGTCGTTGAGATGCTGATATTTAAGCCGGTTGGAAGACTGAAACTGCGTAAGCGTAAGCACCAGCAGCCCGACTGCCAGTGACGCGAACAGAATCATCGGAAATATGTATCCGGCTCTTCCCTTCATCTCTGATGCCTTTTTGTTTATTTTCAAGTCTACCTGTACTATTATAACCTTTGCCGATTCCTTATACAATGCCATGCCTGATCGAGCAGTAATGGGCCAACTTCCAGATCAGAAGCGACTTACAAGTTGTTCGCGGATTGTCTCATAAAACCATCTGCGAAATCTGTGGAAAATGTGTTGAGAAGCAAAGCGAATAACCCGAAGTGATTTCAGGTATAATCAACTTGCGACGTTTATGAAGCCGATGCAGCAGAACAAAACAACCAGTGCTGATGTAGCGATGATCACGCACACCACTTATCTCGGGCACTCGCAGCTGCTCGGGGCGGCGGCGTTTCTCGACCGCGTCATGCCGCCTTTGATACTGTTCCGCTTTGACGAAGAAAAACCCCAGAAAATAGCCTGGGCTGACTATGAGCAACTGGTAAATGGCCTGGCAGATTTCGAAAAGAAGGTCAATGAAGCGGTCAGCAGTAACTCACGCACAGTCAAGGCAGTCGAACTGCCCGGCGACGTTTCGGCGGTGTTTCTTGAAAGCCAGCGGATAAAGCTGCGCTGGCAGCAGCGCAACCTGGTATTCACCGCGGCTGAACTAGCACAGATAGTGACAGTTCTGACGGCGACGCACGCAAAGGCAAAACCGCTGGTGCGGCGCATGCTGGAAAAGGCCGAACTGCTCAAGAAACCGGGCCTGCTGACTGCGCTGACCAACTGGGGCGGTTTTGTCATCTTCCTGCTGCTGACGATGATCGATGCTCTGCTGCTGATCAGTATGCTGTTTCAGCCGAAGCTATATTTTCCATGGACAGTACTGACTACTTTTCTGGCGGCCTGGCTTCTGCTGCTGCGCCCGACCTGGAGCTACAAAGTACTGCCGGCGCTGCTCGACTATCTTAACGAACAATTTCTCGCCGACCTCGCCAATCTACGCCTGCCACGCAAAAGCGTCGAATTTTTCCTGATAATCGGCATGGCCATCGTCTACCTGCTCTGCTTCGGAAGTGAGGCCGCCAATTACATTCTGGATTTCTGGAAAGGGTCATTTTCGCCCTGAGCTGCTGACAGCTCAGGGCTTTCAATTCAGAGTTCTGTGGGCAATAGAATGTCGTCGCCAGAAGCACTGTCATCGGTTTTATTGGGGCCGACGCTGTAAAATATTGTCGAGTCGCCTTTCTGCATGGACTTGAGAGGTTGCCCGCTCCAGATATCAACTGTTTCGACGGCAAGACCATGACGGGCCGCCAGAGTTGCGATCATTATCGCCTTCTGACTCGCCTTTTCCCTGGCCTGGAAGTTTGCCTTGCGAAAGTTCGGGAAGGCGATCATCAGAACCGGGTTATGCGACACCAGGTTCATGTCGAGTTTGAACTCCGGGTTCTCGAAGGTTTCGCGACTCAGTTTCTGATATTGATCAAAGGGTTCGCCGTAGTATCTTTCGAGAATCCACATCGCCAGGGGCGCACGCGCAAACAGGCGGCCATAGACATGTTTGAATAAGATAAACTCGTCTTCCATGGCGGTTTTTATTGGTTTGTCAATTGCAAGAGAAGTTTTCAGTTCATCGATGCAGCCCGCAGCTTCAGCATCGCTGAGGAGACCATCATTATGCAGTCCGGTGATTTGCCTCATCGCTATACCGTCGATGGCCACCGTAATCATTTTGCCGATCAGGAAAGGGCTGGTCAGATCGTTCAGACGCGCCAGTCTGACCTGCGCGGCAAAGATGAAAGAACTGTTTTCTTCTGGATAGAGCTGCTTGAATCGACTGTGATAGAGTGCGACAAGACGCGAAACATCGCGCACCTTTCTGAAGCTTTCGGCCAGTTCATCAGACAGCGGGTCGAGTTGCGGGCTGGCAAAAATGAGCAGATATTTCCAGTCAAGGGTGCCAAAATTCTTCAGGGCTGTGATGATTTCCTGATCGTGTTCGGAAACCTTTTCATCAAGCCGGTTCGGCTGGCCGCGGTCAGCTTTGATCATGAGGGTCTCTGAGAATCCATCCAGCGCTTTCCAGGCTGCCAGTGCATTCTTCAATGGCTCATCGACAGAGATATAACCACGACTGGCCGGGACATTTTCGAAGCCGATTTCTTTGAACGAAATCCCTTCTCTGAAGATCTTGAGCTGACCGGCAAGATTGTAAAAGCTGTAGATTGTCGAAGCTGCCGAAACGAGCAGTAACAATGCGACTACAGCCAGGAATCGTCGAAGCGGACTTTGAGCATAGAATTTTTCAATCAGGCTACGCATGGCGAACCTCCTGTATTTTCGTCAGAGCGGCTGACGGGCATTGCTGCTGCAGTCAGAATGAAGGTCAGCACCGCAAGTAAGATAAAGCCGCGCACCAGGCCGCGGAAAAAACATAGAACAACGAGAATTCCGCTGTTTGCGGCATTCTGGTTATACAGCATTACGACAGGCGTCTGTTCGATCAGAACATCGAGTTCAGGCAGGTCTGCCGCAGCTTCTACCTGTATCAACGAAATAGCGAAATTTATCAGCAAAGCAGTTAAAATTATTACCAGAAACTGCCTGAACAAAGCCTTGAGACTCGCGACAGGAACGATCGACTTTTCAGCGCCAACGCGTTGAGTGATTGCCTGGCTGAGATTGGTATCTTTGCCTGCTTCTTCGCTGATGCTGGCAAAGGCGTTTTTCATCTGTTGAGGTTTCATGTTTCTTCCTCCCCGAACTCGAGGCCGAGACGTTCTTTGAGACGCGACAGGCGCGACATTACTGTGCCGATTCTGATCTGCATTTCGTCAGCAATCTGCTGATAGCTCATATCGGCGCTGAAGCGCAAAGTTATGATCTGGCGCTCATCATCGTCGAGCTTCGCCAGCAGCTCGCGCAGACGCGCGACATCTTCGGCGCGGATAAGCCGGTTTTCGAGCTCGCGGGCGTCGCTGGCCCCTTCCAGCCCACAGAAGCGGGCGAGATAGCGCAGGCGGCTTTTCAGGCTACGCCGGTATTTGAGCGCCTCGTTGCGGGCGACCGTTACCAGCCAGCCCTTCTGGTTGAAACCGTCGTTCCAGAAATCCGCACATTCATAAGCCTTAACGAAGACTTCCTGGGTAAGATCCCAGGTTTCGGCGGCATCGAGGCTGATACCGTAAATCACCGAGTAGACCAGCCCCTGGTAACGGCGCTGCATTTCGGCGAACATCTGCGGCAGATTGTGCGGTTTTGTAGTCATTACAATATCTATAATCCATCTGCTGCAATTTTATTCCATCTTTTTTCGCAGTTCGCAGACTGCTGCAGTCACCGGTCTTCTAATCACTCTTGTGAGGCTATCCTATAAGAGATTTTAGAAAGCGGATTATCTCAGGGCCGTTTTTTCCGATTGTTATTATTATCGCGATATAGGTAATGATTACGACGATTTCGATCACTGATTGTCTGGTTACATCAAACCAGGAAGGCTCATAAAAGCTGAAACCGAGCCTGTCGCCTGCTCTTTTGGCAACTGCATAACAGCCCGGGATGCCGGCTACGTATTCAGCGCCGGTTATGGCGGCAATCTTCTTCGCGGTATTATTCTGCTTTTCCAGATTTTCACGCGTTTCGTCGCTTAAATAAAGCATCTGGCCGGTATTCAAAACACACTGAACCCGGTAGGTGAAATAATCGTCATATCTGTCGCTTTCCTGCATGCCAGTGGTGGTAACTGCGTGAATATCGGCAAAGTTGGCTACAAGCTCTACTCTCGTGTAAAAGAAAAATCTGAAATGATAAAACATCATCTTATTGGCAAGGTCAAAAACGTAGTAATTGTCAGTGTTCAAATACAACGCGACGAAGAGAACCAGACCAATCCCGCCAACAGCCATTATTGCCTGCCACTGCTGGTCAAATTTTTCACCGGGGCTGATAACCCAGGCCATTATCATCGCAACGACGCTCAATCCGGCCAGCCAGAAGAATGTTCTTTCCAGAGGCGTTCTCAGATCAACCTTGATCTTGGGAAACTTATCGCTGTTAATCTCTGCATCTACAGATATGTCTTTGAGATCGTCCATACTCCGCCCAGCCTCGAATCTCTATAATTCCAAGACAGTGTACCACATTCCTGCAACTTGCGACCATTGCACACTTGTTGTTCTGAAATGGTTCGAGAAAAGCAGATCTATCGTTAATCATGCATGAATAATGAGAAGCACCTGGAGAAAACGGCAGCGACAGTTGCTTAATATAAAAAGATTTGCCGCATTATTCCAGACAGAAACTTTTCAAGAACTCCAGGTTCTTTATATTTTTCATCCTCTCGACATCGCGCATTTGCAGCAATGATGAGACTATCTATCCTATCATTTACCAACGCTTTTCTGAACCTGGCAATGCTGAATACAATGTCGTCTCCTCCATACTTAATGGGATCAACAACCGCTGTCACATTATCGAATATTCCATCTTGACCAGCAGACCATAGATAAAGCGAATATTCATACCTGAGGTAGATAAACGGCATACCCCAATAATCATACATGAATGCTTCCGGCTCCTCATCCATATAAGGCCCCTTCCATCTGCGTGAATAAACGTCCTTAGACAAGCCAAGATTGCCAAAACCTGCAACGTCAGCTTTGATGAGACAATTTGCATCTGGCGAATAACCCATCCCGGACTTAAGTCCTGTGAAATAGGCATTTGCATCCTCACTATCAGTAAAAGCAAATGGAAAATGACCTAAGTCGCTTTTATACAAAAAGAGAGCTCTTTTCAGAGAAGACAATCTGGCTTTTGTAGCGCTGGTCCTGCTTTGATCCGCGAAGAGAGGGCCTGTAAGCACTAACATCATTAAAGCAGTTATTAGAAAACCAAAACTTGCCTGCAGCCTGTTAAAACTTAGCATTTTTTCCTCCATTGTCTGACGGCAATATAGTGAGAAAAAAGATCATGTCAAGAGAAAGCACATTCAGACACAGGTTGCTGCTATATCAGGGATCACTGATCAATTCTCATTCCGGGGCGGTTGCTCAATCGGAATGCTTTTTCTCCAGTATTCATCAGCCAAAAATAGATTTCAGAAAGCGGATTATCGCAGGGCCGTTTTTCCCGAGCGCTATGGCCATCGCAAAATATACACTGCCAGCACCAATTGCCAGCGCGACCCCCCCGGGCGGATCAACCTCGGAACATTCTCGAAAACTGAAACTGAACCTGTCGCTGGCTCTTTTGGCAACTGCGCTATGGCCTGGCAATCCCATCAAATAGTCAGCGCCGGTTATGGCAGAAATCTTTCTGGCGATTTTATCGTGACCTTCCAGATCCTCATTCGTCTCGTCGCTTAAATAGAGAGTCTGACCGGTATGTAGAACACACATCACCCGGTAAGCATAAGATACATTCTGATCGCCGCCATCAATTCTGCCAGAGAAAGTTACCGCGTGAATATCTTCGAATCTGGCTACAAAATCTACTTTCGTGAAGAAAAAGAAGCGGAAATGATAGAACATCTCCCTGCTGACAAGATCGAAAATGTAATAATTGTCGGTGTTAAAATACAGACTGCCAAAAACAACCTGACCAATTACGGAAACAGCAACTATTGACGGCCACTGTTGGGCAAATTTCTCGCCAGAGCTGAAAACCCAGGCTCCTGCAATCGAGGCGGCACTCAAAACAGTCAACCACCAGAATGCGCTCTCCAGAGGCGTTCTCAGATCAACCTTTATTTTGGGGTATTTATCGCCCGTAATCTCGGCTTCAACCGAAATGTCGTTAAGTTCATACATGCTCTGTAGAGCCTCTCCCAGATATATTCAACACAATTTGCACATTCAAACAAAAGGTTATCAGAATATCACCAGGTCAACCTTTCAGCGCTCGAAAAAATGCGTCTTTTCTTCTGGCGGCTTCCTGAATTTGCGAAACCGAAAGCCTGGTAGCGAGCTTTTCCTTTTCTGCAGCCGACATTTCGTCATCCAGAGAGGCGCCGAGAGTAAACCAGACATAGGCCTCGATTACATCTGAAGGCACGCCAATGCCTTTGCTGTAAATCTCACCAAGGTTGTAGCAGGCTAAGGCGCTCATCTGCATTGCCGCCTTACGCAGCCAGTCTATAGCTTCGTCGGCTTCGACCGAACCGCCCGCACCACGCAGCAACATTCTGGCAAGATTAACCTGAGCCCTTTCGCTTCCGAGAGTCGCAGCCTTGCGATACCATTCGATTGCCTTGAGCGGGTCGGCGCCAACACCCTGACCGTTCTCATAACGCAGGCCAAGACCATATAAAGAATCGGGATGTCCGGAAGCAGCAGACTTTTCCAGCCAGTAGAAACTGCGCTCCATATCGACCGCAACACCTTCGCCCTTTGCATAGATTATGCTCAAACTGTTCATTGAATCAAGGTTTCCCAATGAGGCGGCTTTTTCGTACCACTGCAGTGCTCTTTCAGGATTCTGTTGGGTCCCGATTCCTTTTGCCAGCATAAAAGCAACATTGTGTACGGCGCGATCATCGCCCTGCCTGGCTACCTGCAGAAATATCTGCAAGGCTCCCTCGTAGTCACCCTCATCATATAATTTGTTTCCGGCTCTCAATTCTTCTGTTCTGGCATCAAATCCGCTGTCGACCATATAAGCCTCACCTGTGTCAAATTTATCAGACTTGTCCGCTTGACGCCTCTGCCTGAGGCTTTCAGCGTCAGCAATTCTACGAAATGATGATAGCACACAAACCGGCAGGAAATCCCGCCGTACGCAAAAAATCCCCGCTCATACAAACGGGGATTTTCTGAATCCAGTGCCGTTAGAAGAACAAGCGAATTAAGGCGCCTCGCCACCATCTGTAATAATCCAGCCCTTGCCAACAACCAGCACACTTCGAGCCGCCGCAGCAGCACCCGCCGAATACTGAGTCGGATCGGCGCCAAATGGAACATTGCTCTGAACCGGTAATGCAGCCCAGCCAATCAGAAGTGCATCATAATTGGCCCTCGAAAGCGCCGAATTGGAAAACATAGAAGCCATGTCTGTTGCATTGCTGATGTTCCAGCCGCTAACATCCTGATTGAAACTGCTTGCATTGAAGAACATTTTTGCAAAGTCAAATCCTTGGCTGACATTCCAACCACTGATATCCTGATTAAAACTGCTTGCACCCCAGAACATGTCACGAAAGGTTGTAACATTGCTGACATCCCAGCCGCTAATGTCTTTATTAAAGCTCACAGCTTGCAACATGCCACACATATCAGTCACATTAGCCACATTCCAACTGCCAATATCTTGGTTAAAGTTAACGGCAAACGCAAACATCCAATACATATTAGTGACATTACCGACATCCCAACTTCCTATATCCTTATTAAAGCCACTAGCAAACGCAAACATATAACTCATATCTGTCACATTAGCCACATTCCAGCTGCCAATAGCCTGATTGAAATTTATGGCCTGGTAAAACATGGAATACATATTAGTAACACTACCAACATTCCAGCCACCAATATCCTGATTGAAGTTCCCAGCCGCGTGAAACATAAAAGACATATTAGTAACGTTGCTCACGTTCCAGCCGCCTATGTCCTGATTAAAGCTAGCGGCTGAGGCAAACATAAAACCCATATTAGTTACTAAGCTGACATTCCAGCCGCCTATGTCCTGATTAAAGCTAGCGGCGGAGGAAAACATAGAACCCATGTGTGTCACTGAGCTGACATCCCAACTACCAATGTCTTGATTAAAACTTGTGGCATAGCCGAACATGGCACCCATATTAGTAACTTTTCCCACATCCCAGCTTCCAATATCCTGATTGAAATTTGTGCATGAAGAAAACATTGAGGTCATATCTGTTACTGAACTCACATTCCAATTCGCCATGCTCGGAACTGTTGTTAAAGCTTTGCACTCAGCGAAAGCTCTCCACAAAGATGTCATACCAGTTAAATTAAGCGGATCTACCGCAGAAATTTCAAGATTGGTACATCCGTAGAAATATGAGTCGCTATTTCCCAGGCGCAAGGTGCCGAATTGCTTAATATCAAGAATCTTCTCTTTGTCACCCGTATTGAAGAAACGCCAACCGGTTATTTCGCCGGCAATAGTAATTTTATACTCGCCAGGCACGCTGTATGTGTGCGTCACTTCTGCCTGATTGTAAGCAGTTATTGTGCTGCCAGTTCCATCACCCCAGTTGATCTGGAAATTGTATGAACCATCAGAGACAAGTGGCAACTTAATCTGGTTGTTTGCGGAAGAACCGGCGGTGATGTTTCTGGTATCCCAGACTGTAATGAATGCGCCTGATAGAAAAGCTGCACCACTTCCATCTTTTGCCAGAATCTGCCAGGCAGATCCGTCCCAGATGTAAGATATGCCGTCGGCAGAATTGTAATATGCCCAGTTCAGCTGCGGCAGAGCCGGATGAAAAAGATATGTCCCACGCCAGGAAATCCCCACTCCCTGTGCTCCAATTGCTCCATCCTGCGTAAGAGTTTCCCAGCTGTCGCCGTCCCAGATATACGATTTTTTATCAGTCGTGTTGTAATAGGCCCAATTGATCTGAGGACCAACCGGAGCGGCACCGAGAGCCCCTTGCCAGACGATACTTATGCCGTCGCTGCCGTCAGCACCAGCAGGCCCCTGTGGGCCTTGCGGACCCTGCGGACCAATTATCCCATCAACAGTTAAAGTCTGCCAGGCTGAACCATTCCAGATGTATGATTTTCCATCCGCCGAGTTATAGTATGCCCAGTTCAGACTCGGGCCGACAGGATGCGCCAGCAGAGTGC
>CAZMWO010000067.1:0-11579 GCA_964569565.1 uncultured bacterium
CGCGCTGAGTCGCGGTCTACAGGCTAATCCGCGCGATCTCTCGTCTTCCTATCATCTGGCATTGTGCTATTATGCTATCGAAGAAACCGAAAAGGCGAAAACTATTCTCGAGGGTCTGCGCAAGACCCTTCCGCCCGACAGTCAGGTGCTCAAGAATGTTCTTGAACTGCTGCAGCGCATCTAACCGCTTCGTGAACAAATATTGAAAATCTGCCGATTAAACAGCAGATATCTTTTACAGGGGTCTGAATAATGACGGAATTATTGAAGATTTGCCAGATGGTCAAGGCCAAGGGAGCTTCTGACCTGCACCTTTTTCCTGACCAGCCGATTTTTTACCGTTTGCACGGAGCCATCGAGAAACTCGAAGGCATCATGCTGAATGAAGACCAGATCAAAAAAATCATTCTCGAAACGAGCACGCCAAAGGCCCGAGAGATTCTGGGCCGGCAACGTCAGGTAACTTATGCCGAAGATGTCGCCGGAGTGGGTCGCCTGCGCTTCTCGGTTTTTCTCGACAAAGGCAAGTTTGCCATCGCACTGCGCTTTATTGGCGAGAAGTTTTTTGAACTCGAAGACCTCGGCTTTGGCGAAGGCGTTCGCAAGATTATTGCACAGCCTTCCGGCATGATTCTGGTCGGCAGTCCGTCTGGCGAAGGCAAGACCTCAACCATCGCGGCGCTGCTGCATTTTATCAACCGCCATTTCGAAAAGAGCATTTTCACTATCGAAAACCCGGTTGAATATGTTTTCAAAGACGATAAAAGCGCATTCATTCAGCGCAGCATTCCCGTCGATATCAGCAACTTCTACAACGGTCTTTGCGAGGCATACCGCGTTGATCCCGATGTCGTCGTATCAGACTCGATCAACTACCCGGATGCCATGGACCAGGCTCTGACCCTTTGTGAGTCTGGTTGTATGGTAATCGGTTCGACCGAAGGCGGCGACTGCCAGCAGATCGTCGACCGCCTGATAAGTTGCCGGGAACACGCCGGCCGCGAAGCTCTGCGGGCACGCATCGCTTCTCAGCTTAAAATGATCATCAGTCAGCGTCTCGTGACCAGAGAAGACCAGGGCGGCAGGGTCGCCATCTTCGATATTCTTATCAACACGCCGAAAATGAAGGCCCTGATACGCAATAACAATATGGCCATGTTCAGGTCGCTCCAGAGCCAGGATGAGGGTGCCGGCATGAAGACATTCGATGCGCAGCTCGCGAATCTTGTGCGTAAGCGCGTTATCAGCCAGAAGATGGCCGCCGAGTATGCGATCGACAAGTCACGCATTCTGACCGGCCAGGCATAAGGAGAGCTGAAATGGATATCAAGAAACTGATCGAAAACGTAAACAACGCCGGTGGCACAGAGTTGCATCTCAAGGTTTCTTCGCGCCCGCTCATGCGCAAAAACAAGTTTCTGCGGCACATGGAGTTTCCGCCGGTACAGGAAACCGACATGAATGACCTGCTGAAAACTCTGCTGAGCGCTGAAGATGCTGAAAAGTTCAAGAAAACCAGCTCTTTTGAGGCCAACTTTTTTGGCAAACCGCCGTGCAACTATCGCCTGACTCTTTTTCATTCACAGCAGAAACCGGTAGCGCTCATCAAGATCATCGACAACCGCATTCCGACACTGGAAGACATCAAATTCCCCGAGGCGCTGATTCCATTTCTCGATGCCAAAAAGGGCATTTTCATCGTGGCCGGGCCAGCCCGCTCGGGCATTTCGACTTCGCTTGCCAGCATGGTCGAACATATGAACCAGCGCCAGTCGCGCCATGTGCTGATTATCGAAGACCCGATCGAATTCAATTTCGAACAGAAGCGCTGCCGTATTTCGCAGCGCCAGTTCCGCAAGGATATTTTCGTGATCGATCAGGGCATCAACTTTGCCAAGCGAATGGATGTCGATGTGCTGGTAATCGGCGATCTCAAACACGAGATTCCATTCAGAAGCATAGTAGAATACGTTGCCGGCGGGCATTTCGTTGTGCTCAGCATGCAGACCCTCGGCATAGTAAACACACTCGAAAAATTCATCTTTTCATTCGCCGAGACTGACCGTGAGTTTGTCTGCCAGGTTCTGGCCGAAAATCTGCAGGGTGTCGTTTCGCAGGCGCTGATAGCAGATCAGGTCGGCAAATGCATCGTGCCGGTACATGAGACTCTTGTTCTCAATGGCACAGCAATGAGCATCATTCAGAAAGGCAAGGTTTCGCAGATCGAGCCCAACATAGCAAGTGCCGGGCCGGGCAGTCAGCTGTTTGCGCAATCGGTTCAGAAGTTGTATCTTAAAAATGAACTCGACCGTGTCGCAGGTGAGAACTTCCTCGATTTCTACCGGGGAACCAGGGGGTAAGTGATGATTCGGGCTCTGCGCAGCAACCGCCAGGCTTTTACCTTGATCGAAATGAGCGTCGTCGTGGCTATTATCGGACTGCTCTACGTGACCGTCGTGCCGATGTATGGCCGCACGATTCAGCGCAGCAAGGAAACCGCACTCAAAAAAGATCTGTATGTGTTCCGCACCACACTCAACGACTATTACAAAGATCATGAAAAATGGCCAGAAAACCTCAATACGCTGGTCACACAGGGCTACATCCGCAGTATTCCGCCCGATCCTTTTACCGAAAAAGCCGAAACCTGGGTGACCGTGCCTTCGCAACCCGGCAATAACGATGTTTATGATGTTAAATCGGGTGCCGAAGGCCAGAGTCTCGATGGAATAAGCTATGGTGATTTCTGAGCCACGCCTTCTGCGAGACAGGGCCGGCGTTTCCCTGCTCGTTCTGACCGTTTCGGTGCTTTTGCTGGCGGTCAGCCTGACAGTAGCGATTCCGCGTGCCGATCTTGAAGTGCGCCGTGGCAAAGAAGACCAGCTGCGCTTCGTTCTCGGCGAATTCAATCGCGCCATCAGCAAGTTCGAGCGCTGTCATAACCGGCTGCCGGCCGGCCCCGAAGAATTGCTGCGTGACAGTTCCGGCAACCGTTTTCTGCGGCGGCCTTATAACGACCCTTTTACCGGTCGTTTTGACTGGGTTTTCGTCAGAGACGATCAGGGGCGCCTGCTGGTGCATTCAGCCAGTGAAGAACTCAGTATCAGCGGTGCACGTTACCGCGATTTCCGCTGAAGCTGCCCGGCAATACCTGCTAGTCCTCAGGGGTCCCGTGTTCAGTGCAGTATATGTCGCGGCCTGAGAATACTTCGCTGAGTCGTGAGTCGTTGACATAGCTGCAATTTTTCGGCATCTTAACCGATCTGCTCAGATAGCCCTTTTGATAGAGTATTTTTATATCATCTTCGCCAAAATGTCTGATGCGTGCGTCAGGATTATCTGAGAGATATCTGTCGAGAGCATCGGCCACAGTTCTGAGAATCTTATGGCACTCTTCTCTGGCCTGCTTTTTTCTGGCCGCTTCCAGATGCGCTGTTACCGATTCTGGTGATGCCGAATTCGGCAGATAGCGTTCGCCACCTGATGTATTCTCAGATCTGTAGAAGGCTTCGAGGCGCCTGATGTATTCAGCTGAGCTCAGGTCAGGCTTAAGGCTTTCCAGCTCGTTCCTGGCACGGAAGTAACGGATCAGACGCTGTGCTTCGGCCACTCGTTTTTCATGTTCAATTTTCTCAGCCGGGGTCAAACGATCTACATAACTGGTCTTCTTACGGGGTTTTTGTGGAACTTCACTGGCTTCGGCCAGAGGCGGCGGTAACAGAGGCGCGGTCAGGCTGGCTTCGTATTCTGCCGGTTGTTGTAAAGTATCTGCATCGACAACTGCCGTATCTGTGGCATGCTTGTCAGCTCTTGCGGGAACCTGCGTCAACAGAAGAGCTGTTAACAAGACCGTAACTGTTCTGATTTTGTCTGGCGTGGTTTTCATATTCATATTACAGGTAAATCTGGCCCGGTTAAGAATTCTTAAGGTTTTATCTCTTTTGAACATTGTTAATAATGATATATTTTGATGGTAGACTCTTTTTGTCAGGGAGGCAAATATGAAAAAGCTGTTGCCTTTGATGGTTCTGCTGCTTGTCTGTATGACAGCTCCTGCTTTTGCCATATTCTGTAATAAATGTGGCAAAGAGGTTTCTGACAGTTCTAATTTCTGTAACTGGTGCGGAAACGCTCTAGCCGTGAACGTTCAGGCTTCGGATGACGCTGTCGTTCTTACTGCCAGAGACTGCACTCTTGCTGATTATCATTATGTGAATCAGCTTGAGCAATTCATAAACAGCGGTAATTACGAGACTGCCAGCCGCGAAGCCAGAAAGCTGCGGCCACAACATGACAGGCGCATTGTCGAGGCCACGAATCAGTATGCAGGCTACAGCCTCTATGGCCGCAAACTCCACGATCTGCACGTCAAAAAATTCAATGCGCTAGAAAATTATCTGGATGCCTGGACCGACCAGGAACGCAGTTTGAATCGTGCCCAGGCGCGGTCTGCCATGGCCAGGGCGCAGTATCTGCTTTCCGGCATGAACGAGGCAATCGATGCTTTGATAACCGGCGCCGGCAGTTTTGCCTCGATCGCAAAGGCCGAAGAAATCGAAAAGCGCGTACAGAAAAACTCTCAGACTCACCGTGTGACTTCAAAATACCTGGCGGTAGATAATCATCGGCTGAAGACCGATGAACCCCTGTGGGTAATCGAAGTTGCTGCCGGGCATGCAATGGTTCTGCACATGGGTTCGGGCGGCTCATCGCCTGTTTCGGGCTGGGTATCGATCACCGATCTCGAAAAGCGCTCGACCTGGCGTTATGATTCAACCCTTTATCCGCAGTCGCCCGGCACCGTAGTCTACAAAAAGTTACCATCACCGCCGGTCAGAGTGGTCATTGTCGATGATTCATATTACCGCTGGCGTTTTGGTTTCTCTTCGGGTTGGCCATATTATCGTCCTTTCAGGTCGCATCGCCCGACCCGCCATCATGCACCGCCATTTTCCTCCCCTCACAAGCGCCCGCATCGCCGTCGCTGAAGCAGAAACTTTGCTGGCAAGATTGCCGGTGATCAGCATGCTTGGCTGCTGCAGCTGGTTTTGCGTGACTGCTTTGTATAATTTTCTGGAAATGCCCCGGCAAATGAGATAGCATGAGCTTATGGCACGTCGTAAGCACAACCCGAAGCAGTCTGACAGAGACGTCAAGGACAGTCCGGGTAAACAGAAGACAACTGATACTTTCGCCGGCAAAACGGTGAGAAGACAATCTGGAGGGGTTTCAAAACCTTCATCAGAGGAGCCTTCGCCGGCCGCTGCTGAAAAATTTTCAGCAGCAGCTCAGATTTCCGGCAGGTATGTAAAATCTTCTTCTGCCCGCTGGTTTGAGGAGCTGCCGGAATACAGGGTTGCGTTTGCCGATGACGAAAAGGCGGCGTCTTCGCTCAATTACAGCCTGCACAACAAGCTTGGCGAAGGTGGCATGGGCGTTGTTTATCTGGGAGTGCAGAAGTCGATCGGGCGCGAGATAGCTGTTAAATTTCTCAAAAAGGATTATCTCAACGAGAAAGATGCTGCCCGACGTTTTATACTCGAAGGCCAGATCACCGGCAGGCTAGATCACCCGAACGTTCTGCCGATAATCGATGTTGGTCGCAGCCAGAATGGCGATCTCTTCATCGCCATGCAGAAGATCTCGGGAAAACGATGGGACCTGACTTATGCGCAGAAGCACCCGAAAGAAAATCTCGATATTTTTCTCAGAGCCTGTGATGCCATCGCCTATGCCCACAGCCGGGGTATTATTCATCGTGATATCAAGCCTGAGAACGTCATGCTCGGAGACTTCGGTGAAATTATCATAACAGACTGGGGCCTCGCTTTGTCACTGGCCTCGACAGGCGATGCCGATGGTCTTTCTGAATTGCAGATGCAGGCGGGAACTCCTGCCTACATGGCGCCCGAGGTTGCCCGCTGCGAGGTGGGTTCGATAAATGAGCGAACCGATGTCTATCTTCTCGGGGCAACCCTTTTCGAGGTCTGGACCGGCAAGGTGCCTCATATCGGCAGAGATGTCTATGCGTGCCTGGAATCAGCTGCGGCCAACCTTATTCAACCGCCTGACAAGGCAGACGAAGTTGTTCAGATTGCGCTGAAAGCTATGGCAGGCGATCCGGCTGCCCGCTATTCATCGGTAATAGAATTACAGAGAGTGATCAGAGAATATCTGATGCACTCAGAAAGCCTCGGTCTTACCAGTTCTGCAAAAGCAGAGTTCGACAAGCCAGGCAACAGCTATTCTGACCTTTCGCGTTCCCTCGCACTGTTTGAGGAAGCCTTGAAACTCTGGAGCGAAAATCCCGAAGCGCAAAAAGGCGTTATGCAGACGCGCCTGCGTTTTGCCGCTGCGGCGCTGGCCCGGCGCGATCTGAATCTGGGCGAGTCTTTGCTTCTGCCCGACTGCCCGGAGCATCAGGAAATACTGGGCAAAATTCATGAGGCGCAGGTAGAGAGAAAAAACCGCATTATGCGTTTGCAGGTTGTCAGCTTTGTATTCATGGGCTTCGCGATTGCGGTCTTTTTTATAATTTTGAATATAAAATCAAGGCTCGAAACCGAACGCGACATCGCTCTCGCCTCATACAAAGCTTTAAGCCTCGAAAAAACAACCCTGACAGCCGATCGCGCCGACGCTATCAACTTGCTCAACGAGCTCAAACAGGAAAAGGAACAGCTGCTGCGGCCATTTTTTAACTCCCTTCAGCCGCGCTGAAGCAGTTTTCTGTAACAGAAAAAGATAATGTGACTATTGCCCGCTGTTGGTGGTGGCGCTGTTGGCTGTGGGAGCAACGTTCATCAGGTCTGCCGCATCTGTGCTCGCAGGCGTGGTGACGGCTGTGCTGGCCTCTGTTGCCGCTTTGGCCGTTGCCTCCGGCGATTCTTCGGGATCCTGCTGATTGCCGGCATCTTTTTTCATCAGGGCTTTGCCGACTTTTTCCCACTGTTTCTGCATCGCATCGAAAGCCGATGCCAGCGCTGGAATCTTGCGCAGCAGCGACACGGCCGCGTTGCCAACGACGCCGCCGACGATGCCGCCGACCAGCATTCCAACAATCGGAATCGGAATCAGCGCCTGACCAACCATTGAACCGACAACGCTACCGGTAGTCTGCCCGATAAATGAGGGCATGTCGATGCTGGCGAGCGCTTTGCCGAGAATCTGCTTTTTGGTGAGTTCTTCGCCTGATTTCATGGCTTCGGCAGCTTCGTAACCGACAGCACCACCAAAAGCCTGAAAGGCCGAGGCAAAGGTTGAACCGACAATCATGCCAAAAGGTGGGCAGATTCCGGCCGAAGCATATTGCAGCCCGGTGGCCAGCACTTCCGATCCGCCGCCGAGTCCAGCCTGCACAAGAAAAGGTTTGCCGCTGAGCTCTTCGCCGACTTTTCCCATGTCTACCGGCCGACCGGCCTTGATGTCTTCGATAATCTGCTGAACGAAAACCTTGCCGGCATAGGTCTTGTAGTCATAGTTCAGCATTGTCTCGATTGCGCCCGGTTCGTCTTTTGCCGGAGCCGCCTGCGCCCAGAGCACTGCCGGGCCGACAAGCAGCTGAAGAATGAGAATCCAGATCAGGCCGCGAAACATTTTTCTATTCATATTCAGGCACTCCTGAGTGACTTTGTCATGCTGCTTAACAGAATGTTGTTAAAATCATTTTACCAGAGAAAATATCCGATGTGAATCCGCCAAAAATTTTCTGCGAGGTGTACGAGAAGATATTCACATCGGTACATTATCGTGGTATATAAATCTGGCATGAAATACAAGATACTGCTCATAAATCCAATTGAATCTTCCCTGAAGAAAGAACTGCATGACCTGAATGCGCGTGCCATGAACGTCATTGGCGCAACTAACGTCGAAGAGGCGTGCCGTCTGTTAAAAGAAGACGGGCTCATTCACGCGATTCTGACCGAATGGGAAGTGCCGGTCACGCACGAGGGTGGTTTTTACCTCAAGGGTGCGGAGCTTTTTGCTGAATTTCTCATGCTGCGCTCAGAGGTAAATATTTTTCTCTACTCGAGCCAGGCCAATCTGCCATATCGCAATACCGGCGGCGAGCTCAACGGTTATTTTTACAAAAAAGAGCATGACTACGACGATATCGTGCGCAAGGTTCGTTCTGAGGTTATCAACAGCAAAAATCGCGCGCCTTTTTTTGAAAAACTGGTCGAGTATGCGAAAAAAGCCAAGGACTCTTGGCATACGCCCGGCCACGCATCGGGGTATTCTTTAAAAAACAGTATCTGGGCGCGTGAAATGTATGAATTTTTCGGGCCGAACCTTTTTCGAGCCGATATTTCTGTATCGGTACCGATGCTTGACTCGCTTCTGCACCCGACCGGCGTAATCAAAGAAGCGCAGGAAATGGCTTCCTGGGCCTTCGGTTCGCGCTTTACCTTCTTTTCGACCAACGGCACCAGCACTTCGAATAAGATCGTGCTGCAGACCCTTCTCAAGCCTGGCGACGCTATTCTCGTCGACCGCAACTGCCATAAATCGGTAAACTACGGAATTATTCTTGCCGGCGCAGAACCGATCTACCTTTCCCCGTCAATTAATGCGAAATTCGGCATTTTCGGGCCGGTTCCCAAGAAAACTATCGTCAACACCATGGATAAAGCCATTGCTGCCGGAAGAAAGCTCAAAGCCATTATTCTGACGAACTGTACGTATGATGGTCTGATTTACGACATCGCCGATATCGTGAGGCAGGCGCACAAACGCGGGGTCAAGGTCATTGTCGATGAAGCCTGGTATGGTTACGCCACTTTTCATCCGCATTTCTACCCGAGCGCCATGGATGCCGGCGCTGATTATGCTACCCAGTCCACGCACAAGACCATGAGCGCCTTCAGCCAGGCCTCGATGATTCATGTTAAAGATCCTGATTTCGAAGATGTCAGAGATCTTTTTATGGAAAATTTTCAGATGCATACCAGCACGTCGCCGCAGTATCCGATGATCGCTTCGCTCGATATGGCGCGCAAACAAATGGTAATGGAAGGCTACAGCCTGCTCTGCAACTGTATCGAACTGTCACAGATGCTGAAAGACAATATCAATTCACTCGAAAAATTCAAGGTTCTCGAGCTCGATGACCTTGTTTCGGATGATGTTGCGAAAGACCGCATCAGACTTGACCCGACCAAGCTGACGATAGATGTTTCAGCCACCGGCCTGACCGGCAAGGAAGTCGAGCGTTATCTGCTCGAGAAGCATAACATTCAGATCGAAAAAACGACCTATAACACTCTCACCATACTGATAACCATTGGCGCCACCCAGTCAAAACTCAACCGCCTCTATCTTGCCCTCGAAAACATCGAAAAAATGTCGACTTCGCGCAAGAACAAAGTTAAGCCCTCAGAAAACTCGGTTTTTCTCAAGCTCTCGCAGATTCGCTTCACCCCGAGATTTGCCTATTATTCAGATGGCGAGTTCATTCAGCTGCGGGAAGCGGCCAACCGTATCGCTGCCAGTTCCGTCACGCCTTACCCGCCGGGAATTCCTGTGCTGGTGCCAGGTCAGCTGATTACCCCCGAGATCGTCGAGGCTCTCTCGCGCTATCGCGACTATCAGATCGAAATTCATGGCCTGACCGAAGGCTGCATCAAGGTTTTGACTGCCGAAGAAGAAGAAATCCTGACCAGAGACGGCTACGCGATAACCGATCTATGATTTTACAAGAGTGCTTGGCCAGCAGTTTCTTGACTTGAGGTAGTCTGCCGTAGTAATTTTGTCCGTAATTGTCGGGCTTTTGAACTTAATCTGAAATACAGGAAGAGCAGCGGAGTCCGGGGGTGAGTCCCGGCTTTTGCCGTTTGCAGCAAAAACAATGACCAGAAAACTTAATATCGCCCTGATTTCGCCCCGCACCGGCCTGTACCGTCACGAAACCGGCGTTTTCCCGATGTCGCTGCGCTATGCGCCGCTGAACATGGTGACTCTGGCCGCGCTGATACCGCCAGAACTCCGCGGCAACGTTACCGTTTATGATGAAAGCGTCGAACACATAGACCCGACCACGATCAAGGCCGACATTGTCGGTCTGACTGGCATCACCGGTGTTTCGATGCGTTCTTACGCCTATGCCGAATACTTTCGCCGGCAGGGCATCACCACGGTCATTGGCGGCCCGCACGCCACCCTGATGCCCGAAGAAGCGGCAAAGCATGCCGATGCAGTCGTCATCGGGCATGGTTACGAAACCTGGCCGCGCCTTCTGCATGATTATTGCGAAGGCCGTCTGCAGAAATTCTACCACCCGCCGGAAAAGATCGACTGGTCGCTGATTCCCGACCCGCATCGCAACATGTTTTCGCACAAAAAGTTCATAACGACCAACAGCACGCAGGCAGTTTTCGGTTGCCCGCATCACTGCGAATTCTGCGTTACCCCGATCATCTGCAAGGGAAACTACGAGCGTCGCCCGATCCCTGATGTCGTGGCCGAGCTGTCGCGCATGCCGGGGCGCTATGTCACTTTTCTCGACCCCAGCCCGGTCGAGAACACCGAGTATGCTACCGCCTTGTACAGAGCGTTGATTCCGCTGAAAAAGCGCTGGGGTGGCCTGGCCACCACCCGCATCGTCGATAACAAAGAGCTGCTCGACGCCATGGAAGCCAGCGGCTGTTTCGGTCTGTTGATCGGCTTCGAGTCGCTTTCCGACAGTGGCAACTCGACGATCGGCAAAGAGTTCAACGATATCAGCAAATACCGGCGCCTGATGCGCGAGCTGCATGCCCGCAACATTTCGGTCATGGGCTGTTTCGTGCATGGCCTTGACAGTGACGGTCCCGACTGCTTCAAAAAGACTCTCGATTTCATTCACGACGCCAACGTCGATCTGCCGCGCTTCACCATCTGCACGCCGTTCCCGGGCACGCCGTTTTTCGCGGGCCTCAAAAAGGAAGGCCGCATTCTCACCGAAAACTGGACTCTCTACGATGCGCAGCATGCGGTTTTTCAGCCCACAAAAATGACGGCCGATGAGCTGCAGCAGGGCCACATCGACTGCTGGCACAGCGCCTACAGCATTTCCAGCATCTTCCGGCGCCTGGCCGGCTCGCGCACCTTCCTCGAATACACTATTCTGGCCAACATCGGCTACCGCATGTACTGCCGCGGCCACAAACGCTTTTCCCGCCACCGCATGCAGAACGACTGGAAACTCGCCTGCACCACCGCCGAAGACATCGCCAGAATCGAACCGGCCTACTGAGCTGGTTCAGGAGCTCCAGCCGGCGTGACTGACGACCCTGTCTCCAGATAAATCTGATTCCATTCATGGCGATCAGGCCAATAGTCTTAAGTGCAGCCTGATTCCGCCGAGAGCCCGAATGGGCGCTATTCTTGTGATGCCGATTTTGAATATGCAGGAATCAATCGAGCTGATTAATGCTTCTCAGCACCAGGCTGTATGAAATTCTTTCCTGCTCTAGGCGTAGAGATGGGGCGTAGGTGCCGGTTAGCAGATCCTGGTAGAGCGCAGATTCTTCGGCATCGAGTCTGGGCAACTCTCTGACGGTCTGCTTTGGTTCGAAACCCCAGAATTCGCGGTGGGC
>CAZMWO010000068.1:0-501 GCA_964569565.1 uncultured bacterium
TTTGTCAAAGTTGAATTTGTAGTTATTAAAGCCTCAATATAGGGCGCAGGCGGGTTTCTCAGGCGCGGAAACTTCGAGCCAGGCAACTTTGACGCAGAGCCATAGCTATTAAACAATACTAACGTCTGGTGAGAGTTGTAGCGAATGAGATTCCGCCGAGAGCCCGGGAAAGCAGTATACCGAAGGTCGAATCTTGAAAGTCAACTTTGACAGACCACTAGTCCTCTGTCACATTTGAATTATATGATTGATTGGCAATGATAAACACTCGGTATAAAAATCAAACCAGGGCGCATGAGATCACGCCGAAAGCCCGATGAAAGCAGTATATCCTAATATTGAATTCTTGAACTCTTATGTGAAAGTGGACTAAAACTCTTTGCCCTTCATGAATTCGTTTTTGATGAAGTTGTAGCGTTCGGGATTAACCTGTTTGAGCCAGTCTTTGGCGGCAAAGTAACCGACGACCGCCTGCTGCATGTCGATATAGGCATCGTAACT
>CAZMWO010000068.1:511-11578 GCA_964569565.1 uncultured bacterium
TTCGAAGCACGTAAAGAGATTATTGAAGATTTAACTGCTCTGGGTCTTGTCGAAGGTGTCTTTCCATTTCTGGGTAACTTCGGGGTGGTAATAGAGAAAGCGCAGGGCCATTTCGCGCATGAGAATCTCTTTGAAGCGCTTGCCGCGCGCTGCATCGTCGAGTTCGACGAACGACGGCATGAACCATGAATTCTGGGTGATGAAGACGAAGCCTTCGGCCGAAAATGCGGTTTCGGTATCGGTAGTCGGCATGTAGGCGATAGCCTGGGTGCAGGTCGAGAAAAACTTGGGCAGCACTTCAAAAAGCTCGGCAATCGCGCTCTTGAGCAGGTCTGGCGCTGTTTTCCATTCGGCCGGCAGGCTGGCCGCGGCAGTGCCTACGTCTACTTCGGTGACGATCGGCATGTAGTCGCCATCTGGTATTTCAGGGGCGCCGCTGGCAGTAGGAATTTCGACGTTGTTGCCCGGATCGTCGCCTGGGTCGGTGGTGTTCGAAGCATTGTCGTCAACCGGTTTGTAATCCCAACCGGAGATGGTGGCGCCGCCCATGACATTTTTCTTTACGAAGTCGTAGCGTTCTTTTGACTTGCTCTGCAGGCTGGAAGGCGCGGCGCAGTATTCGCCGATGGCAAAGGCCAGATCGATCATCAGCGGGGTTTTGCCGGGCAGTACAACCATGTTGACCTCGGCTCCCGGTCCGTAAACTCTGGTGGGGTAACTGCCGTAGGTAATTGTCTGGCCGTATGCCTTGAAAATGTCAGGGTTTTCCTGGATAAAGCTGTAGGCCATGCCTCTGGCCAGAATGTATTTGAAGCGCGCGACCTTTTCGGCGCTTGACGGCATGCGATTGTAGGTCGCCTTGAACTTGCTGGCATAGACAGATGACGGAAACATTGATCCGTGGCCCATCTGAACGATGCCGTGCTGGTCGTTGAAGCCGTTGTATTTAACTTCGAAGTCAAGGTTGCTCGGCTCGAGATAGATCATTCTGGTCGCCGAACGGAACTTGGCGGGAAGAGCCGTTAAAACAGCTTTTACCGCGTTGAGCCAGTCTTCTGACCAGCGATGCACATCGGGGTCATCGGCAATCTCGATTTCGAACTGGTCGCGAATGCTGTTTTTAAGCGTTTCGACCGGATCGGTATCACTGGCATTGTCGTAGACCTGGTAAACTGCATCGAGGTAACTGCCTGACTGGCTCCAGGCCGGTGCTGAGAGAGCCACAAGAACTGTCAGAATCAGCGTCAGTCTGTTCATTGGCTTAATCCTTTCAGTTCAGGTATTCTTTGCCGTCCATGATGTACTTTTTGATGAAGTTATAGCGCTCGAGATCCATGGTGGTGCCGCTTCGCGAAACGAAGACGCCGTTTCTGATCGAGCCGCCGCTCCAGTAGGTTGCTACTGACTCTGACATGTCTTCTACCGGCTGGGTGCGGCCGTATCCGGTCGGGCACTGGCCGACGAGGCGGCCACCGGGCCAGAATTTCTGGCTCCAGGTCTGCATCACCTGTGGGTAGGTGTTCTGGAAACAATGCGTCATCTCATGCACCAGAGTGCGTTTGAAATTATGTTTGAGATAGGCCATCTGTTCTTCGGTGGTTGGTGCGCGGCCGTAGGCGGCGACCAGCGAGTTGTAGGCCCCTTGTGTCATCTGGGCACTGAGATCGAGCATGTGAACCTTGTGCTGCGGCACTATTACGTAGGCGGCTGCACTGGGCGGTATTCTCGGGTCGTATGGCGGCCCGTCACGATAAACGGTGTCGGTGCACTTGCGGAAGAATGATGGCAATGAAGCAAGCGCTTCGTCGGCGGCCCGCAACTGATTCTCGCTCCAGGTCTGGTTCTGGCCATCGGCGGCATTGATGCCGTATTTTTGTCTGATGGCGGCCCGGACAGCTTCTTTGCCTGTGGCAGTTCCGGTTCCGGTGCTGGTTGCCGTTGATGTTCCGGTCGAAGTAGCTGTGCTGGTTGAAGTTCTTGTGCTGGTAGAGGTAGCGGTCGAAGTTGAAGTACCGGTTGATGTTCTGGTGGCAGTACTTGTGGAAGTCGAAGTTGAGGTCGAAGTTCTGGTCGCAGTTGCGGTTGATGTTCCGGTTGATGTTCCGGTCGATGTCGCTGTCGAAGTTGAGGTGGAAGTCGAGGTTGAGGTAGAAGTGCTGGTGACCGGGGGGTTGGGTTTCGGCACTATTCTTTCGCATGGAATTACAACTACGACAACTCTGGCGCCACACATTTTGCCGCCAAGGATGCGCATGATCTGGTTTATGATATTCTGCAGGCGTTCGAGTGCCTTCTGTTGCGCCGGGTCACCGGTCGGGTCGGGCACATCGACTACTTTCGGAGGGGTATCTGTCTCGTCATCAGTCACATAGCGGGCATCAGATTCGTCAGCAACAGCTGAGGTGCCCTGATCATCGGCACTGTAGATGCTGTCGAGATAGCTGCCGCTCTGCCCGTAAACCGGGGCAAAAGCTGTAAAAATCAGCATGCATATCAATACCAGCCACTTCTGTGTCATATAAATACCCCCCTGTACATTCTTCTGTATAATTATACGCAATTTTTCCTCAATCTGTTGCAAAAAAATGATAAGTTATTCATAACATAGGGCGCAGGCAGGCATCCCAAAAGCGTAAACTTTGAGCCAGGCAGTATTGACGCAAAGCCATAGCAAGTCACATTCAGGGTCAGGGAGAGTTGAGCTGGCGGTTGAGGCGGGCCGGAAAAATAGAGGTTTTCAGGGTAAATGGTTTTTCGTCGCCGCTTTTCATTTTAAGTTTGATGTCGAGCCCGATACTGAGTCTCAACGTGCCTGAACCCGTGCTTTCCGGTTCAATGAAGCGCTCCAGTTCTGTCTGCCAGGTGAGAGATGCCACGCGATCCTTTATCAGTTCACGCTCTTTTTCGCTGCCTTCGCGACGGAAGACGCTGCCGCCGTTATCTGCTGCCAGATAGCGATAGACTACCGGCATTGTTCTAGCTTCGCGGCTGCTGTAAACCATGAAACTCAATTGATCTGGAGTTGCACTGAGCTGTGCAGGAGCGCCCCCGCTCGAGTCAGGCGCGATTACCGCATTATTAAGATCAGTGCGCAGGCGAGCCAGGAACAGAGCACCATCCTGCATCAGCACTGCGGTTCCTTCACTTCGGCTGTAACCGCGGCGAAAGTTGGTGAAAAGCATGATGGCTGTGCCCAGAAATACCGAAACTATGCCGCAGACGACAAGAATTTCGACAAGGGTAAAAGCCCGGCGTTTAAAGGTTTTCATTGGCCACCAGTGTTTTCATGAAAAATTCGCGAATACGATCTGAACCCGGTGCTGCTGCAAACCTGATGGTCACTGTGACCTTCTTGAACAGAATTTTGCCATCGCGTCTGATGTCTTCGACTTTCATGGCCCGCCAGAGATCTGCAGTTGTCGAGAGTTTGAACAGAACCGGCCCGCCGGCGAACTGTCCGCCATCGACAATCGCATCGCTGTCATATTCGCCGCTTTTTATTTTCTCGAAAGGCAGCGATACAATCTGTTCCATAAGTTCTATTGCGGCCGTATGTGCCCTGAATTCGGCATCGGTCAGCTGAATGTTGCGGTTGCCGGTCGAAAACGTCATGAATACCGGCAGCATGATCAGGGCGAGTATGCCGATCGAAAAGACGATTTCGAGCATAGATAAGCCGCAACGATGGTTGTTATTCATTCCAGAACGAATCCTTGGGATCGATGAAGACTTTGTAATAGCGGTTGTAACCTGAAGTAGTCGGATCCTGTCCGGGCCGGAACCTCAGAGTGCCGCCTTGAAAGCGATGGTCAGCATAAATCGAGCCCAGGCAGAGAGAGCCGTACATGTCGAATTTCGAACCGTAGACAAGTTCGGCGTTGGGGGCCACGATGTTTACATGATTGGGCTGCGTCGAGGTGAAGCTTACCGAGCCATTGCCGGCGAGGACGACAGTTAATGTCTCGCCGGGAGACGTGCAGTTGATACCCCGCAGCACCAGGTTGCCCTGCTTCAGTATAATAATGCCGCCGCCCTTGACTATCATCGGCTGTGGCTTACCGGCGGCGGGAATCTGCATGTCGAGCTGGCGCGAGTTAGTGATGCTTACTATGGCGTTGAGTTCGAGTTCACCTCGCTCGTTGAGAAACCTTTTCCAGAAGTCGCTGATCGAGTCGATTTCGATCTGCGTGCGGTTTTCCATAACCTGCAGCAGGCCCTGCGCGGTCGGCCGGCCCTTGAAAAACTGGTGACTGTCACGTGTGATTTCGAGGTTGAGACCGTTGTCCATGGCCAGAATACCGGCGTCTGACGGAAAAACCCGACCGGCTTTGCTGCTGTAAACATCCTGCATGCTGTTGTAGGATTCGGCATAGGGCAGTTCGCTGATGCGACTCATTAAAAGCGCGTAATCAGCATAACTGTGGCAGAGCATGCCCGACTGCAGTAATGGCCCGCCAAACTTCCGGCCCATGATGTCCTGAATCATGATCGAGTTGTTCCAGGAGTTTTCTGAGACCGAGGGCAGCAGGTAAAGTGGCGGCGGGTTGACGGCGGCAAAGAGCGCTTCGATGTCGGCTTCGTCTGATTTGACTTCAAGGCTGGCATAGCGCGGAAACGCAATATGAACATTGCCGAACACGCGGGTGCGAGACTGGTAACCCTTGCGCGCATCGCCGAACAGGTGCAGAATCGATGATTTTGATGAATACGCGTTCTTTTCACCACTCGAAAGTATATTGCCCTCATACATCGCATCGGTATCCTTGCGATTGCTTCGATCGTGAAAGCCGTCGAGGACGAAGCTGTGCCCGAAACGGTAACTTACCTGGCGTATGGAAGAAGAACTTTTGTCCCAGGGGATCAGCAGAGACGATGCAAAAGCTTCCGGTAACGCTTCTGATGGCGTTGAGAACTTGACCGGCGAAAAAATATTCGGATTGCTGACATCGTAAAAATGAAAAATTTCGCCGAGATCGCCGGCGCCGGAACAAAGATTCAGACGGCTTCGGCGCCCGCCCATCATTATCCAGCCACGGCGTTGCCAGATGTCTTTTTCAGCTTCCTCACGCAGAATGTCGCCCATGTTGCCGGCTTCAAAAGGCGCATCGGGCGTGGCATGGTTGTAAACGATCATCGGCTTCGGGCCATCGGTTATCATGCCGCGGTAGTCGTTGCGGATCAGGTTGAACCCGCCTTCGCCGGCGCGCGCGGCATCATTGACGAACAGGCTGAATTTGCCCAGCCAGGCTGGAACAGAGCTTCCCACCCTGATTCTGCGTTTGATCAGAATGATGCGGCTGGTCCCTTTGAAGGTTCCTGTCGATTCAATCACCAGATAGCCATCTTTGGCGATCGGGTCAGCCCAGCTGCCGGGCGCAGTTTCGCAGATGGCAAAATCTCTGAGCCAGACATCGACCCTGATTGCAGCGTCTTTGTCCATTTCATGTGCGAATTTTTCGAGGTCGGTGTTCCAGCTGGCGTCGAGCATGTCGTTGATGCATACATCTTCAAGACTGCCGGGTTTGAGAAGGATATCGTTGAGCTGCCGGTTGCCGGAAGTGCCGGACATTACTTTGGCAACCGCTTCGCGAACCGAGCCGATGCTGCTGTTTATGCCGGCTTCGGCGAGAAAGTGCGCGATTTCGCCGTTGACAATGCTCTGAATTCCGGTGTGCTGGTGACCGACGAACGAATAAAGCGACACCGCCAGAATAAGCATAACGGTGCCGATTATTACAGCAAACATTATGGCAAAGCCACTTCGCATTGATAAATCTGAAGACCCTGACAGCGTTGAGTGCATAACTAAATAATCTCAACCTCGGGCATGATTGTCAACGCTTTTACCCATAACGAAAAACTGTTACAATATCCGGGTAACAAAAAAGCCCGTCGCTGGAGGAATCCATGAAAAATCTCGCTATGACACTGTTAATGGTAATGTTGAGTATTGGAGGATATGCCATGATCGAAACTTTGAGTCTCGAACAGCTTGCGCACGGTGCCGATCTGATAGTGACCGGTCGAATCGCGGGCATTCGGGCCGGTGAAAAACAGGTCGACGGAGTTGAAGTTGTCGCGAACCTGTTCGAAGTCAAAGAATGTCTCAAGGGTGCGATTGCGGCCGGAGAAAAAGTCAGAATAAGAACCTTGCGCGGCATCGAAGACAACGTCGAATTTGTCGAAGGCAGAAGCTATCTGCTGTTTTTGCGCAGCGTCGACAGCTACTACGAAGTTTTCAATTCGCCGCAGGGTAGCTGGCCGGTTGAAAAAGATGGCAGTTTCTCAGCCATGGGGCATGGCAAAACAATCGAGCAGGTAAAGAGTGCGATCGAGAGCCGTCCGCTCAAATTTCAACCTGAGTTCAAGCCTCTCTCACTATAAGCTGCGACTGATATGGATTTCAGCCGTCGATCAGTTTGAGAACTGTCGCGCGGTTTTCGTCCTGCATTTTGAATGCCTTGATTGCGGCTTTTGACTGCAGTGCCTGCAGATTCATGTTGATCAGTTCAGCCGCAATATCGGCGTCTTCGATACGTGACTGCGCTGCAGTGGCATTGATAAACTCATTCTGTAACTCAGCGATCTGCGAGCTTATGCCATTGATGGTCGAGCCTATAGTGCCTCGTTGCGTCGAGACATTGTTGATCGCCTGACTTACCTGACTGATCGCCTGACCGGCATTGGCAGTGAGGTTGAGTGAGCTGACTCCGAGCGCTTCGGCGCCGGCTGCCGGCAGTGCCATGGTTTCGCCGCCCTGCAGTTCGATGCTGAAACTGCCGTCGAGCAGTTTTTTATCGTTATAAACTGTATTGTTTGCGGTCTGATTGATCTGGCCTGCCAGTTGATCGATTTCGAGCTGTATGTTGCCGCGGTCTTCGCTGGTCAGAGTGCCGTTGGCTGCCTGCACGGCCAGTTCGTTCATCCGCTGCAGAATCTCGCCGGTCGAGCTCAAAGCACCTTCAGCGGTCTGCAGCAGTGAGATTTCGTCCTGGCGGTTGTTTATACCCATCAGCAGACCTCGTGTCTGCGATTCGAGGCTCATAACCATTGCCAGCCCGGCCGGGTCGTCACTGGCACTGTTGATTTTTTTGCCGGTCGCCAGGCGGTTGAGGGTTTTGCCTCTTGCCTCTTCACTTTTGATCAGGCTGCTGTGCAGCCGATCGGAACCTGTTGCCTTGATTACCACTTTAAGACCTCCTTGTCTTTTCGTGTACCTTACTATAAATATATCTGATTTACTGCTTTTCGTCCAGCTCTACTGGCCCATCGACTCGATAGCTTCAGCTTCGCTTTCGAACGGGTTGCCCATCTGTAACAGCCCAACCATCTTGAAAACTCCGTAGGTAAGATCGCTGAGCCCGACGAATGCAAGTTCTCCGCCTTTGTCGTCGACGATGATTTCGCTGAGCTCTATCAGCTGCGCGATACCCTGTGAATTTATCACCGGCGAATCCTTGAGGTTGAGAATGACTTTGTGACAGTCTGCCGGCAGATTTTTGTGAACTGCCTCAAATACGGCTGCACCTCCGCCTTCGTCGAGATAGCCGCTCGAACGCACGATAAAAATATCGTTGCTCTTATCTGTGTTAACTGTAAAATTGCTCATGGCAGAAATATATAGCCTTTTCGCCGGCAAGTCAATTCAAAAGCGAAGACGCATGTCAGAATGATGTCAGAAATTCAGCCGCTATTTCACCACTGCCATCTTTTTCGGCTTTGATCTGAGCCTGAAAACTCGACCCCGGTTTCGGCATTCCACCGTAGTTTTCGGGCAGCTTCATTTTGTACAGCCTGCCGGGTTCGGTCTCGACAGCCAGGGTGCGTTGCTTATCGTCTGAAATAACGACACGCCCTTTTATGGAAATGGTCTCCATGATTTTGCGAACCTTCACTGCTTTGGGTGCCGCATCGGGCGATACCGGCGGCGCCGGCGCGAGAAAAAGAAACCAGATCAGGGCGGTCAATACAGCGCCGATGGCATAGGCGAAGACAGTGAACCTGGCCAGCGAAGCATCGAGAACTACGTTTTTATCGACGTTTTCTCTGATTTTCTGAATTTTTTCAAGTTTATAGGCGGCACGTTCGGTTTTTTTGCGCTCTTCTTCGGTTACCAGCTCTTCACCAGCAGCGAAGAGAGATTCGATTGTCCGGCCGGGCTCAGCTTCGACTATTTTTGTGGCGAGTTCACGGCATAGTTTTTCATATTCTTCCTTTTTTGACGACTTACACGCCTTATAGTCGACATATATTTTGAAAAAACTGTCTTCGTCGGCATTTGAACGCAGAATGGAGCTGATCTGCTGCAGATTTTCGCCGTCGTTTTCGCTTTTGAAAGCATTGATAAGAGTCTGGCTGATCGAATGATAGTCGAAACTGCCGAGGCAGAATATCGCGGTCTGGCGCTGGGCAGGTTTGATCGAAAGCAGCATGTTTTCAACGAGCGAGATTGCCTGCTTCTTGTCGAACAGTGAAAAAACTTTTATTGCAGCCAGTTTTACCTCGTCATAGCGGTGCTTGATCAGCTGCGGCAGGTATGGGTGCAGAGCTTCCGGGTTGATTACACTCAGTGCTTCTATTGCTGATTCAAGAATGTTCACTTCATCGCTCGGCAGACATCCGATAAGAAGCTCTGAATCAGAGAGACCGCCGAACCTTTCGATGCGCTTGATTACAGATATCTGCTCGTTGGTGTCCATGTCTGCGAATACCGGTCTGATGATGGCCATATACTGTTCGTAATTTTCAGCGGAAATGGCAGCAATCAGGCTTTGTCGCTCTTTTGCAGAATACTCCTGCGGTGGTTTCTTTTCGGGCAGCTTTTCCGCCGTCCGGGTGATTTTAACCGCAGCTTCCGGTGTCGCCTTTATTGCGACCGGAGCTGGCGGGGTCTCCGGCCGTGCTGGTTCAGGCGCTTTTTGAATCTCGAGCTGACCGGTTTCGAGAAAGTATCTGATTTTTCTGACGTTGTTGAGGTCGCGTTCGCGCGGCAGGTAAGCTTCGACTACCTGTCTGGCCTCTTCCATGCCCCGGCGTGCCAGTTCGCCGAGCTTGAGTGCCGATTGTAGACGAACGGCGGCTTCCGGTGATTTGAGCGCGTTGCTGTGGTGTTCGATGAAAAGCCTGATGCGCTTTTCCTTGAAATGGGCCTCGAGCACCTGCAGCATCTGGTCTGGTGCGGCATTAACGATTTTTGCCTGATAAAGTGATTGCAGAACGCCTTTCAGTATCATATCGACCAGCTTCTGCTTGATGCCGACGCAGGCCTGGCGGACTTCGAGCAGGCGGGCCGGCATATGACGTTCAGGGTTGGTCATGAAAATAAGCCCGGCCTTTTTGATCATCTCCGGGTCGCTCTCGACGCTTATGTAGCGCAGCATGAGAGTTTCGATCTGTTTGAACGGAAAAAAGAAAGCCTGATAAAGCGCCGCATGTTTTTCGTTCTCGAGATTAGAGAACAGCATCGACTCGAAGTGGCGGAGTGCTTCTGAGGGATCCCAGCGGTGCAGCAGGCGGACGGCGCGTGATCTGATACCGAAATTGCCGTTGATAAGCAGTGGCACGATAAGATCCTTGAGCCGTTCCGGATTGTGTTTTTCAAGCGCTTCGATTGCGGCGCTCAGTACACGCGGGTCGCTATGCCGGCATAACTTCTCGATGGCCGCGGTATCTTCGGCCGAGCCGTATTTTTTAAGAAACTTGAGTACTGATGGCAGCAGTTGCTGTGAAAATTTCGGCCATTCAGCGCGGCGCAGACTTTCGGCCACCGCAGACGCTTCGTTGCGTTTGACCGACTCGAGCATCAGCGCCAGATCGATTTCGTCGCGCTGCGGGTTTTTCAGCTGTTCTTCGATAGCTGCGAGACTGCTGCGATTTTTGTCACCACTGTCGAGCCGGGCGAGAACCTTCTGCATGTGAAAGCGGATGCCCGGGTCTTTTTCGCCGGCGAAAATCTCGCGAAAAGCCTCTTTATGCTCATCTGACCAGGCCATGTCTTCGATTCGCGATAGAACCGAAAACCTGATTGCCGGATCAGGTGATTTCAGGTCGTTGAACAGTTCATTTACTGCATCCATTTATCGGTTCTTGCCAAGCAGTTCGCTTTCTTTTTCGAGTAAGGTGTAGCCTGTTTTGAAGCCACGTGCGAGTCTGAACATTTCGGCTGCTGTCGCGTTGTCTTTGCCTGCAAGCATGAGCAGGCCGATGTTTCGCAGTACATAGCGCTGCAGCCGGTGCTTGCGATTGCTGTAAAAGGTTTTTTTGAAAGTGTCTTCGGCCAGACGGCGCTGCCCTTTTCCCCAGTAAACAAGGCCCTTGATGTTGCCGGCGGCAATACGCAGGTTTTCGAACGCCGTCGCCGGTTCAGCGCTGATGGCAGATTCGAACTGCCCGATAAAGTTGCCGGCCATCTCGAGGCTGTTGTCCTGATAAGCTTTAACAGCCATAACGTAAAGGCCATTGAGCATGTCGTAGCGTTTGCGGTTTACGTCGATGCCTGACTCCTGCATTTTTTCGAGCAGGGCAGGATCTGATTTGATGTATTCGCCAAGCTTTGCGAACATTTCGACATCGGTCTGTGCCTGGTGCGCGCTGATCAGAGGGTCTTCGTAATAAGACGGCCCGCGAAAGCCCTCTTGCACTTTAATTCTGTCGTCATAACTCAGCCACATATCATCTGCAATCGGGTAGAAAGTTTCTTCCGGAGTCAGCGCAAAAGAGATATCGGCGTAACGCTTTGTCTCAGCCGGCCAGCGGCTTATGGTTTCGCCCAGTTCTGCGGCATCTTCAGGCAGTTCACGTTTAAAGTGCTCTGTCAGTTCGGTTTTTGGCACTATAAATGCCGCTTCAACCACAATCGAGCCCTGTGAAAGATGACTGCCGGGAATTACCTGAAAAACTGCCCGGTGAGTGGCCCCGGCCTTTATCGAGGCAACCTTGAGCGCTGCCGGTTCCGCCTGCCAGTTCTCAGGCAGAATGAGCTTGATCTGAACATCGTTCAGATTGCCGATTATAGCCTGCAGTTCGGCCTGCAGTTCGATTTTCTGATTGAGTTCCGGCGCGCGGTCA
>CAZMWO010000069.1:0-11575 GCA_964569565.1 uncultured bacterium
CGGAACCCGCCTGACACGCGCCAGCGAGTTTGCCGGTTCGCTGTATTTTACGCCACCCGAGCAGATACTCAATTTTGCCCGCACCGGCCCGGCAGCTGACATATATTCTACCGGCGTGACGCTTTATCAGCTGTTAACCGGTTGTCTGCCCTACGACTTTGGCGGCGGAGCAAGTTCAAAAAGCCTCAAAGATTCTATGCTGACAGTGCTTGAAGAGCCGGTGATTCCGGTTCGCCAGCGCTGTGCCGAAATCGAACCGAAGCTGGCGGCCATTGTCGAAAAGGCTATCGCCAAAAAGGCCGAAGAACGTTATGCTTCGGCCAGGGTTTTTAAAGCCGAACTGCAGGGTTATCCCGGAGCCCGGTCATGAAAAAATGCCGGTTCTGCGCAGAAGAGATTCAGGACGACGCTATAAAATGCCGTTTCTGCGGAGAATTCGTCAGCCAGAGTAATGTCTTTAACGGAATCGGCCCCGGCGACACAGTCGATGGCTTCAAAATCGAGAAAGAAATCGGGCGCGGCGGCATGGCCATTGTTTATCTGGCCGCCGACAGCCGTCTTGGCCGGCATGTTGCCCTGAAGGTTCTGCCGCCGAATCTCATTCATGACGAAGAGCTGTGCCGACGCTTTCAGAAGGAAGCGCGTCTGGCCGCCAGTATGACACACCCGAACATAGTGCCGATCTATTCAGTCGGCGAATCTTCGCTCAAACAGCCGTACATCGCAATGGCTTTCATGCAGGGCGGAACCCTTACCGGTCGCATCAAAGCCGGGCCTCTGCCGGTCAAACAGGCGGTCTCCATCGTTTCCGGCGTTCTGGGCGGTCTCGGTTATGCCCATGAAAAGGGCGTTATTCACCGTGACATCAAGCCCGACAACATTCTGTTTTCTGACGCCGGTCAGCCGGTAATCGCCGATTTTGGTATCGCCGCCGCGGCGCAGGGCAGTAAGACCGCAACGAATCTGAGCATAAGCATAGGAACTCCTCTTTACATGAGCCCCGAACAGTTCAAGGGCGAAAAGGTGGACTGCCGCAGCGATATCTATTCGACCGGAGCGCTGCTGTATCAGGTTCTTACCGGCGAACCGCCATTTCGCCGGGCCGACCTGCCGGGCTTGATGTACGAACACATGACAGTTGCACCAACACCGCCAGTTGAGAAGCGCCGTGAAATTCCTGATTCGCTCAGTGCAGCGATCGTCAAAGCGCTTGCCAAGGCCCCGATTGACCGCTTCCAGACTGCGGCCGAGTTCCTTGCTGCAATCAGCGGAGATTCGGGATTCGATTCGGTTAATCTGTCGATAGCCTCGACACCGCCTGCTGCAACGCCAGATTATGACGACGTTGTGGCAACACAGCCGGTTGCCGGTGTGCAACCACGAAAGACAGAACTCGCTCCTGCCGTCAACGCAGATGCTGATTTTGTCACGTCGCATCCCGTACCCTTGCCGGAAGCGATCGGCGCAAGAGCAGAGGCTGGCGTCGGTATGGCTTCGGCGGTTTCTGCCCATGGCGTCGTGGCGGTCGCGCATGGCTCTCTTACGCCGGCTGCGCCAGGAATCGGCACTGCTCTCTACGTGGTCGGACTGCTGATTTACGTGGTGCTGGTTCTCACTGTTTTTGTGGAGCAATATTTTTGAATAGCGGAAAATTATGTTAAGAATCGCCGTTCTGATCTTTTATCTTTACGTTCTTTTCAGCAATGAAATGTCTTTTGCTGACGAAGATCTGATCTTGGTTCTGGCGACAACAGCTTTGATGCTGCCGGCAATGGCAGTTGGCTTTTATTATATGCGGGCAGAGGCCGGCGGCGCCGATAGCCTGCTGCAACTGGCGGGCAGGGCCGAAGGAGCGGCAAAAGAAGATCTCGCCGCACTAAGAGTCAAATATCTGGCGGCACGCGAAAGCCTGTATACGGCCGGTATGTTTTTCTGGCTGTTACTGGTTCTGGTTCTCGCCAAAGAGCGGTATCTGGTAAGCAGCAATAATCTCGATTATCAGCTTGTGCTAGCTGGCATGATTCCTGTCATCTGTCTGTCGGTTTATGAAGATGCCTTATATCTGGTCTTAAAGATTAAAGCCGGTATGCAGACCAGTCTGCCGGTCGAATACGACCTCTGGTTAAGCTGGCTTAATCTCGCGATGCTGGGCGTTCTTGCCGTTATGCACGCACTGGCGTATGATTCACACCTTGGTTTTGTGATTTTCATCGTCATGGTTCTAACCGGCATTCTTTATGCGGCCGGCGCTTATGTTGTCCGTTCCCGGAAAGCCCATGAAAGCGGTGGCAAGGCATGATGATGATACACTTTGTTGCGCCGGTGCTCTTTCTGGCGCTGCTGTTTTTTGGGCGTAAGAGCTACGCGTGGATGATTGCAACAGCTCTGGTAATGTCGATTGGCGCGATGATGGTGAATGTCTCGAATTTTAACTCGGACTGGACTGAATTTTTGCTGGCGCAGCTGTGTATCATCTATCTTATGGCAGTCGGTCTTTTGCTCAGAAGGGCTGAAGTCGGGGTTTTTAAGCTTTTCTGGCGGGCACGCCTGCGTGGCACCAAAGACTTTTCACACGACGAGCTGATACAACTTTTTGGTTTTACATCGCTTGCCCGTAGCGCCATAATGCATGTTTCGGTGATTATCTGCCTGCTTACGGCGGTTGCGGCCATAGCCGTAGATATAATCGAAACATTGAACATGCCGGCCGGGTCGGCAATAACCCTGCTCGGCGAAACTCCGCCGCCCGGTTATGGAACTCTCGACAACAGCGGGGCGGGAACGTTACCAGGAGATATTTCAGCCGACAGTCCGGCCACTTCTGCCGCTATCCCCTCATATTATCGCGATTCTTCGCTGCGTTTCCCGAGAGTGCTGCTGCCGGTTTTCTGGCCACTTCTGGTCGGGTTCGTGTTGGCGCATTTTCTTATGCGCATTCAAGATGTGTCATGGTTCAGGGCTTTGCCGATATCTGGGCTCGAGCGCAGCCCGGTCGATTTTCCATCATATCTCTGGTTTTTTCCGGCGCTGGCTATTTTCATGGCCTGGTCAGAAAAAATCTTTGCCTGGCTGCTGTTTTTATAGCGGCATTCAGCCGTGCTGCAGCAGGTTGCGGGCGAAGCTGAGGCCGTCGTTGTCAGTGCGGCCGAGCATGCGTGCGATTTCTTCGATGCGCCTGTCGCCATCTACCAGATTGATTTCGACGCTGGTCTGGTTGTCGATGACTTTTTTGGTGACGGTAAAATGACAGCTGCCTTCTTTGGCGATCTGATGCAGGTGGGTAACCAGCAGAACCTGCTTTTCGTTGCCGAGCGCGCGCAGGCTGGCGGCAACCGCTTCGGCGGTTTTACCACCGATGCCGGCGTCGATTTCGTCGAAAACCAGCGTGGGCAGGGCATCGCTGCGGGCCAGCACTTTTTTTATTGCCAGCGCAACGCGCGATAATTCGCCGCCTGATGCGATTTTGCGCAGCGGGCCGCCGGGAGCACCCGGGTTGAGGGCAACGCAAAATTCAATGTTCTCGGCACCGTGCGGGCCGGGATTACAGGAGGTCAGCGCTGCGTTAAACCGCGCGGTGTTGAAGCCGAGATCGGCCATTTCTGTAGAAACCAGCTGGTCGAGTTTTCTGGCGAGGCTTTGGCGTTCTTTGCTGATGGCTTTGGTAAGTTGAATGAACTTCGCATCTATCGCTTCGAGCTCTTTTTTGACTTTGTCGCGCGTAGAATCAGGTGCGAAGAGCTCTGACAATTCTTCGTTCACCTTTTCTCTGAGAGTGAAAAGCCCGGCAAAATCAGTCGAATGTTTGCGGCAGACGCGAGAAATATCAGAAAGACGCGATTGAATCTGATACAATCTTTCCGGGTCAAGCCCGGTGTTTTCGGCAAGCTCTTCGATGTCGGTTTCCAGGGCTTTGAGCTCATAATAGGCACCATTCATCCGCTGGTAAAGCTCATCGATAGCTTTGTCATACTGGCTGATACGTTTCAGATTGTCGGCGGCTTTGAATACCTGAGAAGTCGCACCAGAGGTTTCTTCACTTCCGGAAAGCAGGGCGACTGCAGCCTGCAGACTGCTGATTATCTGCTCGGCATGACTCAATTTCTTCAGCTCTTCCTTGAGGTCTTCTTCTTCATTCTGACTGCTGAGGCCGATCCCGGTAAGATCCTGCAGTATCGACTGCAGTTCATTGATGCGCGCAGCTGAATGCTGTTGCCGGGTTTCCAGCTCCTGTAGTTTCTGTTGGAGTTTCTGGCGCTGAATATGAACTGACTGCAGTTCGACCAGATTCTGCTTGTGTGATGCACCGCCGGTGCGGTCGAGCAGACCGCGTTGAATCTCTGGTTCAAGAAGTGTCTGGTGCTCGTTCTGACCATGAATTTCGGTAAGATATGGGCCAAGCTGCTTTAAAAATGCCGCTGTGGTCAAGATGCCGTTAACCATCACGCGGCCATTGCCTTCTTCTTTGAAAGTTCGCGAAATCGACAATATGTAAGGGTCTTCTTCATTATGAAAACCTGATTCCTCGAGAAACTTTGCAAGTTCTGGAAGATTTCTGATGTCGAATTCAGCCTGAATTCTGGCGGTTGTCTGCCCCGGCATGACGAGGCCATTGCGGGCCTTTTTGCCAAGCAGCAATTTTACGGCTTCGAGCAGAATACTTTTGCCGGCACCGGTTTCGCCGGTTATCACGTTGAGCCCACACGAAAAGCGCAGTGAAGCTGTGTGCATGAACAGAAAGTTTTCCAGCAGGATTTCCGTGATCATAGGTGGCTCAGTAAATGCTGCGTGAAATGCCCGGTTCGCCAGGAGTCCAGAACAGCTTGCGCAGGCCGGTGGCGGTATGCCCGTCACGGCTTGCAGATATCTGTCTGAGAGCGCCTTTTATGGAGCCGGGGGCTGCAGTTCTGCTGCTTCTTTGCAAGGCACTGACCTGTGTCGGATTTGGGGGCGCTACAAGTGACACCGGGGCTGGTCCGGCCAGTGCTGCCACAACCATTGGCTGCTCAGGTTCTTCAGGCTTGCCTGAAGGTGCCGCATAGCGCATGGTAGCCAGCTTGGTACCGGGATAGTAGAAGGCCAGAATCTGTCGTGAATTATAGCCAATTGCAGCCATGCCGATAGCCCCATCCTGGCACATTCCGACGCGGTGGCCAAAATTTTTGTGGGTTGCAGTCTTAGATCTGGCGCCCATCTTTGAGATTGTTATCTTTTTCTGCGGAGCTGGCAGCTTAACTTTAAGAGCATTCGTTTTGATGAGCTTGCCAAAATAGCAAAATGGCTTATGGCCAGATATTCCGTCGTAATGCCCGATAAGATAAGGCACTGACGATCCTTTCCAGGCCGCCCTGCTGTCGATGATGTAACCGCCGCAATTCGAATGATAGACCGTGTTGGCCGGTGAATTACCATAGATCAGTATTTTCCCGGCGGTTTCTCTGACAGCGTTGCTGGCAGTTTTTATTTCGCGGGCTATGCCGCTGTAAACCTGACAGTGAACCTTGTCGCACAGCTGAAAATTGTATTTGCCCGAATGGCGGTCGAGGTTGCGAATGGCATAGGTGCGGGCTGCAATGGTCTGAGCCTGCTGGGCCGCGTCGGGTGCCCGATTATAAATTTCTGACGGAACAACAGACTTCAGATAATCTTCGATATCGACGATGTTTACGCCTCGCAAACCGCCTTTTTCAGGGGAAATGGCGATCGAGCCGCGATAAGAAAAAGATTTGCGACTGCCGGCGAGGACTTTGAGATTGGCCGGTGGTCGGCCGACTGCTGAAAACAGCAGTTCATTGCTGAAGTAATAGAGGCTTTTGCGGGAATCGACGGCTACCTTCATTTTGCCGCCGCTCAATGCAGTTACGATGATTTCGGATGCCTTGCCCGAATAGACTGACTGCTTCTTTTTCTGATCGAATATTTCTACGAATCCAGTGCTGGGCTCGATTTTCCAGGTGGTGGGCAGACCAAGCGATACCAGGCCGATTCTTATATTACGGCTTGCATTGAGGCACGAAGCCTGTGCATACAAAGGCAATGCCAGAAGGGTGAGGAGCAGGCAGAAAATAAATCTTTTATAAAAACGCATGGATGGATTCTAACCTGTAAAGGTTTGAACGTCAATACCCCGTGCATAGATTAAAAGACTGATTTATTTAACTGGTTCAGTCGGCAGCGTGGCGGTGTATCCGAGATCATTGACTGCCTGAAGCACATTTTCGGTAGAGAAACTGCCGAAAACTTGGGCGCGCTTTTCGGCAAGCATTACTCTGGTGTCGCTGACGCCGTCTATTTCCATTATGGCCTGACGGACAGCCTGAGCGCAATTGCCGCATGACATGCCATCGACCTTGATCACCAGGTCAGGGTGGGGTGCGCCTTCGGCTGTATAGCAACTGCTGCAGCAGGTGTTCGTCGTGCGATTTTTGTACCAGCTGACTGCCAGAATGACTATCATGAAAAGCGCACTGAGGGTTTCCAGCAGGCTGAGTTCTACGTGACACGCAGGCTGAGAGACAGCAGACAGACCGATGGCAAAATTCTGATTGAGGTAGTCGAAGATGAAACCGCCGGCAAGAGAACCTGCCATTACAGTACCTATGTAGATAAAAGCCGCAACCCGCCCAAGTACTTTGAAAACAACAGAAATTGCAGCAGCGTTGGTTGCCGGCCCGCTGATAAGAAAAACAAAGGCGGCTCCGGGCGAGACACCCATGTGCATGAACCCTATGGCTATGGGAATCGAGGAGGTCGAGCAGACATAAATCGGTATTCCTATCGCCAGCATGAGCAACATGGTCAGATAATAATTACCTATATACTGACTGACGAAATCTGATGAAACAAAAGTCGAAATGAGTCCGGCTACAAGGATCCCGACAATCAACGCCCGCGCAATCTCGCCCGGGAGTGTAATCAATCCGTAGCTGAGCGCTGCCTTGATTTTTCGGGGAAAGGTGAGTTGTTCTTCTGGCAGGCCTTCGGAGTCTTCTCGCTTAAGCGGCTTGTCTTCGTCGATTGCCGATACTAATACACCCCCGATAATGCCGGTGATGAATGCCGCCAACGGCCGGAACAAGGCAAAGAAAGGGCCGAGCAGTCCATAAGTTGCCAGAATAGAGTCTACCCCGGTTTGCGGCGTCGAGATCAGAAACGAAGTGGTGGCACCCTTATTGGCCCCGTGCTTGCGTAGCGAAGCTGCAACTGGAATGACACCGCATGAGCAGAGAGGCAGTGGTACACCCAGCAGCGTAGCTTTGATTATCGATCCGTATCTGCTGCCGCCAAGGTGTTTCTCTACCCAGCGCGGCGAGATCATTACCGATAATACGCCTGAGATGAGAAAACCCAGTATCAGGTAGGGTGACATCTGTCCGAGGACCGACCAGCAGGCATGTAGAAGTGTAGTTAGTTGTTGCATTTCTTTGTTAATCCTGTTTTTAAGTACATTAAAAATATATACCTTAAATCAGAAAAAGCAAACCAAAGCCGGCTGATAATTTGCCTCACTAAAAAGCAAGGCGCGGAGAGCCTGATGGGCTGCCGCGCCTGATATACGGGTAGTGGATTATTTGTGCAGACGGTTTACGCGTTGCAGCAGATCGTTGGCGCGACTGTCGCCGGGATCCTTCTGCAGCATCTCTTCGCAAAGGGCTTTGGCAGCCGGCAGATCGCCGAGCTGAAAGTTGGCTTCGGCTACGGCCAGGTGGATTCGCCGTTCTGCCGGGTATTTGCTGCGTATCCCTTCGAGATAGAGAATTGCGTCGGCGCCTTCACCAATGTAGTAGCAGGCTTTGAAGTATTTCAGCAGCGTGTCGGCATCGCGCTCGCTGATGTCGAGAGCCTGTTTGTAAGCATCTCTGGCTCTTGCCCAGCGCCGGTTTTCTGAGGCGTTGTCGCCGAGCAGCAGAAGCGCCTCATGGTAGGCCGGCGCCATTTCCAGCGATTTTCGCAGAGCTTCGCGGCCTTCCGGGCCTTTGTTCTGCGCAAACAGGCTTCTGGCCTCCTTGTAGAGGGCGACTGCCGCTTCGGGGATGTCGGCCTTGCGAGCCTGAACCGGCGCAGCTTTGGTTTCTAACGGCGGCTCTGCAGCCTTTGGCTCAGCATTAACCGAAGGTTCAGTTACTACTGACGTATCGGGTTGTGATGTAGTTACAAAAGCGGGTTCGCTTCTTTTAAATGGTGCAAAATCGGGTGAAGATTTTTCGAGAGCGCTGATTGCAGAATTGATTTCGCTGTGAAAGGCAGCGGCTTCGGCCGACACTTCTGCGGCCGGGGCGGCCATAAGAGCACGCTTATACATGTTGATTCTGGCGGCCGGTTTGTCTTCCGGCATGCCTGCTGCACGATTGGCCAGCTGCCGGGCAAAATCGAGGCCGCTGGTCGAAGGTTTTTCTGAAGGCTTTTCGGCAGTTTCAGCCGCTGCCTTGTCATAGGTCAGTTTAAACGATATCGTCAGGTCGGTTATGCCGCTTTTATTCTTTGCCACATCAGTGACGCTGGCAGAAAAACCGACGTCGCCGATTTTTACATTGCCGATCTGCTGGCCTTTGCTTATTTTTGCTGCAACAGCTGGTATTGTTTCTGAGCTTGCAAGAACTTTGTCGCCATCAAGTGCCTGTATCTTGAACGCAATCTGCTTGAGCGTGCCATTTTCGCCTTTGACCTGCCAGTTTTCGATGAAAACAATCTCGAAATCGTGCATTTTTCCGTTAAACGGAACTTTTTCAGCAAAAAAAGCCGAGCCCGGATGCGGATCGTAGCTGAACATGCGCTCAAGCGTCTGCTCGGCATTTTCTGCAAAAGCAGCGGCTGCGCAAATCACCGCGAGAGAAATAAACAGGACGAAAAACCTTGTTGCTTTAAGCATGAGAAACCCCCCGAAATCTTTACTGTTCGATCGATCAGAAATCAACTATGGTGCCGCCGGACTTGTTAACGTCCTTGCCGCTGTTACCACTGAAACTGTTTTTGCCAAGCCGTACGTTTGCTTGTTTGCCGCGCACGGTAATGCCATTCTTACGGTTGCCGCTGATTACGTTATTGCTGATTGCCGGCCTGGCATCCCAGACTTCGATCCCGGCCATGGCGTTGTCTTTGATGGTATTTCCGTCGATGTTGCCGCTGGCGTTTTCGTAGATAAACAAGCCGTTTTCTTTGTTGCCGGTTATTGTGTTGCGGGTGAGGTCAGGGGAGGCGCCATTTTTTATGCCGACGCCAGAATTTTTGTTTTGAGTCACGGTGTTGTCGCTGACATTAGCTCTGACCGGGCCGCTGAACCACATGCCATATACATCGCAGCCGCTGATGCGGTTGCCTGAGATATTGGGAACTCCGCCAACGACACTTATTCCCATTGCTTTTGAGCCATTAATCGTATTGCTGCGTATGGTTGGCGAACCTCCGCGCACTTCGACGCCGGCTACCCAGCCGGGGGCTTTTGCTGGAGTCGAATTAGAAATTACGCAACCACTGACATCAGGGCTACCACTGTTTATAAGAATGGTCGGAGCGGTTGAGCCGGTATTATTGGTCAGAGTCAGACCACTGATTTTTGCGTTGCCAGCTATTGTGATAGTCGGGCCGCGTGATGAATTGATAACGCAGCTGGCAGGCGACGCTCCCTGGATGTTGATAGCGCCGTTCAGAACCAGTGTCTCATTGTAGCTGCCGCCGAGGATTTTGACGGTAGCACCATCTTTTGCTGCGCGCAGGGCATCGGTGATGGTTTTGTAATTTCCCTGCGGGCCGACGGTAAGCTCGCTGGCCGCCAGAGCAGCTGCTTTTGCTGCCGCTTCAGCCGCCGCGGCAGCCTCAGCCTGCGCATTTTTGCGGCCTTCGCTTATGTTCGACTGCATCTGAACAATCTGTGGATTTGCTGGATGCAGCTGCTTCGCGACATCGTTGGCCTTCTGCGCGTTGTCGAAATCTTTCTGATCGAGCAGTTTCTTCGCTTCGGCAAGAGCTTTGCCGGCGGCGCTTTTGCGAAGAAGATCGGCGTCCCCGGTTGCCCCGGTTATTTCAAGGTTTTTCAACAGGGTCTGCAGGTTTTCGTTTTGCTGTAGAACCTGATTGGCGTTGATGATCTGGTTTATCTGATTCACATACTGTTCAGCGCGAGGATCGACCTTCGGCGCTTTCTGTTCGGCATCAAGCTTGGTCAGAGACTGCTCGAGCTGCTTGAGTTGAGCATCTCCGCCCAGCCCCGGTACTTTATAAAGCTGCTTCAGCAGAGAAATCGCTTCTTCGGCTGACTTTGGACTGGTTTCGTTAATTGCGCCGAGATAACTTTCGCGTATCAGGTTTGCCATTACAGACTTCTTGTCTTTCTGGTTCCATTTGTCGAAATCGCTGAGTGCGTCGATGACAGTGGCAATGTTCTGGCCGGGTTTGTGACTTCTGATGCGCTTTTCAGCATCAGTCAACCTGGTTTCGGCAATTCTGGCAATTTCCTGATCAGGCTTCAGAACAGTGGCAGGGTCGAAAGACTGTAAAACTTTGAGTATGCGCTCGGCTTCTGCAGCATTTTCTGCCTGTTGAGCCTTTACCCGAATTTTGCCGGCGGCATCGCGCAGCACTGAAGCCGTGTCATACTCTGAATCGATTTTTTTGATTTCTTCAAAGAGCTTGAGCGCGTCATTGACACCTGCAGACTGTGGATTGTCTGCGAACTTCCGGATGCCGGCAACATGGCCGTCGATGGCCCGGCGGGCAGCGGCCTGTCTTGCCGTATCGGCGAGGCGGCTTTCGAATTTTGCAAGTTCTTCATTGAATGCCGTGTTGTCCTGATAAAGCGGTCTGAGATCGTTTGCCAGTGCGATGGCCTGATCTGGCGCCGAGGATGCAAGCTTTTGCAGTTCAGCATTGCAGCGGGCAACAAGATGCTGTTCAAGTTTTTCGGCGGCGTCTGCATCGGCAAATTCAACAGACATGCTGGCAATGGCTTCTCTGATTCTGGCAACGTCTTTTGGAATACGGGCCTTCTTAACATCACTGAATATGGTGTTTATCGCTTTTTCTTTGCGCTCGCGCAGTTCACGATCTTTTTCGGCGGCAATACGCTCTTCTTCCTGTCTTATGCGCTCTTCAATCTTGCCTTTAACGGCATCGAGACCTGTCGCTCCCGGCTTGATCTGTATGCATGTCTGGAGCGTCTTCAGGGCTTCTGCCGGCGACTTTTCAATCAGGTCTGAGGTTCGGGCAAAGTACTTCTGGTAGAGGTCGTCACGATTTGTCTCGACCAGATCGGCAGAGTCTGCATAAGTGGCGAGTTTTGCCAGTTGCTGCAACATCTCATCAACCGGTGCTGGCGGCACGATAGCTTTGATCTGTTGCGCAATCTGCCGGGCTAGCTCGTCGCGCTCTTTTTTGAGTTCTTCAGATGACCGCATGCTGGCAAGGCTTTCTTCGGCGAGACTGATCTTGGTCTCGAGTCCTGGCAGAACCGGGCAGGTGAGTTTTGCCGAATTGAAAAGCTCGATGGCCTTCTGCGGATTGCTGACGATCCAGTTATCAGCTTCTTTTGCGATCTTGTCGCCGAGTTTACGGCTGAACGCATCTGCCGCTTCAGTATCGCCGA
>CAZMWO010000070.1:0-11532 GCA_964569565.1 uncultured bacterium
GCTGAAGCCGTAAGAGTTGCCTAGTCCCTGTCGAGAGCACGGGTAACTAGGCATAGTCTTGTGGCTATTAATTTACGTAAAATAGGCAATTCCACCTAAGACTGAATCTTTACGTGTCTGGGTATGACTTTTTAAAAACTTCCGGAAGCGCAAAAATGGCTATATCCGACAAGAACATGCTGCCGGCAGAGAGCAGGTTCGATAAGGCCGAGTCTGGCTTGATTGTGGCGGCCTCAGCCCAGATAGACGTTAGCGGCTTCTATTATGCGTTCCCCTGCCCTGCCGTCGCCGTAGGGGTTGACTGCTCCGGCCATTCTGGCATAAGCAGCCTGGTCACAGAGTAGTTCGCCGGCACTGGTCAGAATTGCCTCTCTGTTGGTGCCAACAAGCTTCAGCGCGCCGGTTTCAATACCTTCCGGGCGCTCGGTTGACTCGCGCAGAACCAGAACCGGCTTGTCGAGACTGGGCGCTTCTTCCTGAACGCCTCCGGAATCGCTCATTATCAGGTAGCAGCGTTGCATGGCCATGATAAAAACCTGATAGCTCAGGGGTGCCGTGAGATGAATGCGCGGATGGTTGTTGAGCAGCCTGGCCGCTTCGTCGCGCACTTTCGGGTTCGGATGAATCGGAAACAGAATGCGCACGTCGGCAAAACGATCGACGAGCTCAAGTAAAGCCGAAAACACCTGCCGGTGCGGCTCTCCGAAGTTTTCACGGCGATGAGTGGTAACCAGTATCAGGCGGCCGTCGGCTGCGAAGATGTCAGCAAATTCTTTTGGCGCGCTGAGCTTGCGTTGCAGGCTCCAGTGCAGGGCGTCGATGACCGTATTACCGGTTACGAATATGCTCTGGTCGGGAGTGCCTTCTTTCAGCAGCATCTGGCGGGCGCGCTCGGTTGGGGCAAAATGCAGGCTGGCCAGCGGGGTGACGAGGCGGCGGTTGATCTCTTCGGGAAACGGGCTGTAGCGGTTTTGTGTGCGCAGACCGGCTTCGATGTGGGCGACCGGAACCTTCTGGTAAAAACCGCTCAGTGCGCCGAGAAAAGCCGAGCTTGTGTCGCCCTGCACGAAGATCATGTCGTATTCGTTGCGTGAGACGATTTCGCCGATCCCTTCGGTTATTCTGCTGGTGAGCTGAAATAGAGACTGATTGGGTTGCATTACCGCGAGATCGAAGTCGGGTTCGAGCCTGAAATGTTTGAACATCTCGTCGGCCAGTTCCAGGTGCTGGCCCGTGTGAAGTATCTGGACCGTTATGTTATCTCGCTTTTGCGCAGCAAAAATGACCGGAGCCATTTTTATGACTTCCGGTCTGGTGCCGAGTATGAAGAGAAAACGCCGTTGTTTCACGGTTCTACGGATCTTTTCTATATTCGCCGGGGTTGTAGTCTTTGGGTGGTTTCTGCTCTTGACCGGCATTGGCGCGACCGGCGTTAGCTATCGCTTCGACTGCGGTGTCGATCGGTTTGGGCAGCGGCGGCGGCAGTGGCGGCAATTCGCGCCCGGCAATGATTTCTTTGAACTCTTCGCCGTTTATCGTTTCTCTTTCCAGCAGAGACTTTGAGGCGCGATTGAGCAGTTCACGATTTTCGGTAAGTATTTCCATGGCCTTGTTCTGGGCCCAATCGATCAGATGTCTGATTTCTGCGTCGATTTTACGCGCGGTGTCGTCAGAAAGGTCGTTGCGTGTATTGAATTCGCGGCCGAGAAATACTGTCTGGTTGTCGTCGCCGAGGTGCAGCGGGCCGATTTCGTCACTCATGCCCAGCTCGCAAACCATCTTGCGCGCAATCTTGGTGGCACGCTCGATATCATTTTTGGCACCGGAAGTCAGTTCGTTAAAAACGATCTTTTCAGCAGCCCGGCCGGCAAGCAGCACGCACAGCTGGTCTTTGAGATGGCTGCGTGACACGGTGAGCCGGTCTTCGACCGGAAGCTGCATGGTCATGCCCAGCGCCATACCGCGCGGAATTATGGTGATTTTATGCACCGGGTCGGTGTTGGGCAGAAAAGCCGCTACCAGCGCGTGTCCCATTTCGTGGTAGGCGGTGTTTTCTTTTTCTTTGTCTGAAATAATGCGGCTTTTGCGCTCAGAACCGGCGATAACCTTGTCGATAGATGCTTCAAAGTCTGCCATTACCACGATTTTACGGCCATGGCGGGCTGCCAGAATCGCGGCTTCATTGGTCAGATTGGCAAGATCGGCGCCGACAAAACCAGGAGTGCGGCGGGCCAGCACAGCCAGATCGACATCATCTCCGACTGGCTTGTCGCGCACGTGAATCTGCAGAATTTCTTCGCGGCCCCTTATATCAGGCTGGTCAACGACGATACGGCGGTCGAACCGGCCGGGGCGCAGCAGCGCCGGGTCAAGAACGTCAGGGCGGTTGGTGGCGGCCACCAGAATGATGCCCTTGGTGTTGTCGAATCCGTCCATTTCTACGAGCAGCTGGTTCAGTGTCTGTTCGCGTTCATCATGCCCGCCGCCAAGTCCGGCGCCGCGCTGGCGGCCGACTGCGTCGATTTCGTCCATGAAAATGATGCATGGCGCATTCTTGCGGGCCTGCTCGAACAGGTCTCTGACCCTCGAAGCACCGACGCCGACGAACATTTCGACGAATTCAGAACCGCTGATGTTGAAAAACGGCACGTTGGCTTCGCCGGCTACCGCCCGCGCGAGCAAAGTTTTACCGGTGCCGGGAGGCCCGAACAGCAGTACGCCGCGCGGAATCTTGGCGCCGAGATCGGTGAATTTGCGTGGTTCCTTGAGGAATTCGACCACTTCAAGAAGGTCTTCCTTGGCCTCGGTTACGCCGGCAACATCCTTGAACAGCACACGCTTTTCGGTCGGGTCGACCATGCGCGCGCGGCTTTTCCCGAAGCTGAGAGCCTTGGCTCCGCCGCCCTGCATTTTCTGCAGGATGTAGAGCCAGGCACCGATCAGAAGTATGAAAGGGAACCAGTTGATAAGAAGGTTGAGCCACCAGGACATCTGTGCCGGCGGTTCTGCTTCAATGACGAGGTTTGAATTTCTGATGATTTCCATCAGACCGGGGTCGTCGGGCACTATTACTACAAAGCTGGTCGGCACATCGGTGCTGGAACCAAGTGTCACCTGCTTTTGCAACCGCCCAGAAATCTCGCGGTCGTTGATTTTGATTGCAGAAATGATGCGGGTGGTGTCTTCGCCTTTGATGATTTTGAGAAACTCAGAATACTTGAGCCTCTCAACCTTCTTGGTGCCAGCAATATTGGTGAATGCTGTGAGCAGAAGGATCAGCAGCAGAGCGTAGAGTGCGACTGTTTTCATTTTTGTGGGTTGTTCTTTCATAATCCTGCGCCTGTTTTTAGTTTTTCAGAAGTCTGTAAATATGAATGCCATGCTATCACAAGCCCGGCTCCTTATCAATTTAATGTTCGAAAGCGATCAGCTGTTCTTGAAAAGCCGTTTTTGCTTGGTTTTCAGCCAGCTGATCCAGCCCGATGACTGCAGAACCTTTTGTTCGAGCAGGTCAAGCATCATTCCTGCGTATTTGCGGCTCTTTTCAGTCTGGCCATTGAAGGCGAGAATCGTCGAAAGTGCTCTGTCGCCCATATTGACCACTTTGCCGGCTACCGTCGCGAATTCATCATCGTTGTCGAGAGTTTCGAGCCACCAGTGAATGCATTCGATGCCATTCTGTCGGAAAAGCGCCTCGCGCGCATTCTGCCGGATTTTGGGGTGCGCGTCTGCTGCCATGTCGGCAAGCAGTTCGAGCCGCCCGGGTATGTTTACCTTGTCGAGCACAAATACTGCTGAAGCTTTCATCCAGGGGTTGTCGTCGATCGCCATGACCTTGAGCGCTGCCAGTAGCTGGTCGTGGCTTTCTTTGTTCCAGAGCGCCTTGATTACATTGGCGCGCACCCGGTTGTCTTCGTCGTTGAGCATCGGCAGAAGAAGTCTGGTCACGTCTGGCAGGTCCAGGCGCTCTATTGCTTCTATGGCATTGGCACGTACGCGTGCGTCCTCTTCCTGAAGCGCTCTGGTGAGAAAGCTTACGATGTTATCGTTCTGTAGTGCCAGTCTTCCGGTGGCCGAGACGATGCAGGCTTTTATGCGCGGGTGAGTCTCAGGTTTATAGAGGCCTTGTACGGCACCGAGATTACTGGGATCACCAATTCTGCCCAGCGTTTCTACGGCAAGCGCTACCAGTTCAGGATTGCTGTGCCTGAATACGCCGATAATCTGCGAACTGGCAGAAGCATCTTCGAGCTCGCCAAGCGCTTTAAGGCTGTTGTAGACAATATCTTCGTCTTCAGATGCGAGTTTCTTTGCAAGCTCGTCGATGCGCTCGGGCGTTTGCGGCCGGTCAGGCAGGAGTTTCCAGATGCGTATTCCCTCGCGCTCGATACTGCGCACCCATGAGGCGCTGTTGTAGTCGGTGTAAGAATCGAACTCGCGCTCAGCCTTTTTCAGGGCCGATTCACGGTCAACGGCGGCCACTGTGTATTCAATCTTGAACTTTTTGCGTGGATTCGCCGATTCGCTGTAAGGTATAATTACTTTGTAGGTTTTTGCTGCCTGCATAAGTGTACATGGTAGCAGATACCTGAATCATTCTCAACCGGCGATGCAGGTTTTGTGGCAGTTGTTGTCTTTATAAGGAGATCGGCATGAATTCAGCGGGTATGGTCTGCAGGTGTTGTGGCGGCGCTCTGAATATGAGCGATGCACAGCGAGATTTTCTTGCGGAGAGCGGTTGTGACGTCGCGCCGTTGTATTGTGCTGACTGTTTTGCCGACAGATTGCGGCAGATATGGGAAGTGCCCGGCGAAAAACGCGTTGCTGTATGCAGTGTCTGCGGCGTGCAGACCAGGCTGTGTTTTGTGCCTTGCCAGGATCGCCCGGTTTATTGCCCAAAATGTTTCCGCCAGGTGAAGGCTGAATAAAAAGCCGGAACCGGTTCTCATTCTCCGGCGATGGGAAAGCTGACTGTTGCCGGCAGCAGATTGGTTTCTTCAGGCAGTTCTTCGCCTGCTGTTGCGGTAACTTCTACGGTTCGGTCAGGGTCGAAGATCGAAAGATCTCGAATCAGTTCAAGCTGATCGTAGCCAAGTTCAAGGGCATCATCAGCTTCGTTGTCGAGTATTTCAAGCTGCTGTGTCGCCCGGCTGATATCGATATAGTCTTCTTCCGGAACCGGTTCGGCAAAAAGTTCGCTGAAACCGTGCCTGATTCGGTGCATCATGTTGGTTGTCGGCACAGCTTCGTAGCGTAACCTGAAAAGTTCGCCACCCTGGTCTGAGCGTTGCAGCGGGTGTCTTGTAGTCTGCGGCTCGCTCAGGTCGGGAATCCTCTGCCAGTGCGTCACTGTCTGCGGCAATGCCTGATTGCAGAGGCATAAACTCAGTAATATTGTAATGACAGTTCTCTTACGCTGCATACCACACCGGCAGGTTGTCGAGCACCCTGTATTTAATTTCGCCATGTCGGTGGAGCGAAGAGAGATAGCCGTTTACCATGGCGCGGTAAAGATAGTATTCCCAGTTGGTCTTTTTGAGACCGTAATGATCGAGAAAAGCCTTAACCACCCGATCCTGTGGCATCGGTGCCTTAAGCAGCCCGCGCATGAAATCGAGAGATTCATTTAAATGGCTGAGGTTGCCGGCAATAAGAGTGTTAATCGAATTCTGCGGCTGGAAATGGCCGCCGATATAGCAGCGGGCTTCGATTTTTCTGAGCCTTTCGAGGGTCTGAGTATGCGCGTTCGGGTCATAATTGAAGGGCAGTCGCTGCTTGCTGAAAAAGTTGTCAGGAAACAGTGTGTCAGCGACAAAGGCCACGCCATCGACTAGAAAACCCTTCTGGTTAACCGAATGGCCGGGCAGATCGAGTATTTCTATCCTGAGATCGCCTAGTTGCAGTTCGTTGCTGGTAATAACCTCCACCTGGCTGGGATTTGCCATGATGAAACGGTTCATCAGGTCGCCGATCGGAGCGCCGGCAAACAATACGGCGCACTGAATCAGGGGTTGTCTGATGGTTGGGGCTTCGAGTGTCGAAGCCATGATTTTACATCCGCATTTTTCCTGAAAGAAGCTGTTGCCGCCAATATGGTCAGCATGGGCGTGTGTGTTGAGAATGTGAGTAACCTTGAACCGGTAATCTGAGAGCAGCCCAAAAAGTTTGCCGGCAAATTGCGGGTCGCAGCCAGAGTCGATCAGGGCGACATTGCTGTTTTCGAGCAGAATTACGCCGACATTGGCGGGGCCGCGAACCCATAAAACCCGCTCGGTAATGCGCGCCAGTTCCATTCTCAGCCTGCCGGCCGCTCAGAATCATCGACTACCACAAAGCCCTCGCTGCATCTGCTTAAAATCTCAATAGAGCAGGCAGGCTCGCCACTGAAACCTATTGGTGGCGCCAGAACTTCTATATAAAAAGGGTTGTCGTGATACGGCGAAAACTGTGCCTTGTATATCCAGGCTTTTACCGGTTTGCAGCCATCGACTGTGATGTTGATGCGCACGAATTTGAATACTTCGCCGCCCTTGACCACTTTGAAGGCCGGATGCCAGGGAAGTGGCGGGGTGGTAAAGTCAGGAGTAAGTATTACCAGAGGTTTCTCGAGAAGAATGTTGATTGTGCCTTCTTTGCACAGGGTAACTTCGGGAAAGCACTCGCGAAAAAACGGCATCTGCTCGCGAACAGTATTTTTTGACTCGCCAAGCCCTCTCTGGATCTTGCCTTTGATGATTCCCATGCGGCTGACTCTCCTTCACAGGTTCTGCTACCAAGCATAGAACATGCAGGCTGATTTTTACAAGCAAATAAATTATCAGAGCCCGATACTCAGGCGATTTTTTTTATCATCTGCAGGCATGGGTTGCCCTGGCCCCAGAATATCGGGTATTCTTCGAGTGGTTTGAAGCCGAGAGACAGGTAAAATTTGCGGGTTTCTTCGTAGTGAGGCCAGTTGCTCGACGAACTGACCGTCTTTACCTGCATGTATTCATAACCACGCGCGCGGCAGTATTCAGTCACCGATTCGATGGCAGACCGCCCGATGCCATGCCGGTGAAATGCCGGCAGCAGACCAAGCACATAAAGCTCTACCGATTCTTTGAAATGCTCCTTGATACTGATAAAACCGCAGTTCTGGTTTTGCCTTCTGATCATGAAGGTTGGCAGTGAGTCTATTTCGGTGCGGTAACCGGCAAGAGCATCACCGCTGCCAAACCATTCCGGAAGTTGTCTCAGGATTTCTTCGCAGTCCTCACCTTTGTTCAACGCTGGGCCCTCAACACTGAAATAATCTGATTTCATAAATGGACACCTGGTTTATCAGAAAATGAAAACAGGTCTGCCTCAAGAGACAAACCTGCTTTGATTAAATTGTTAGAACCGGCGTATTATATCACATTATCGCTTCGAGCGGTTAAAATTCGGGAGAACTGGATCCTGTGCCGGGGGAAGGGGCTGACCGCTTACTGCCGGAGCGCTGCTGCCGCTTGAACTTGATGAGCTTGAGCTTTTCTTGCCGCCCTTTTTGCTTACCTTGCGGAAATGACCCTTGGTGTGGCTCTTGGAACCCTTTTTGTAGTGACCTTTTACCCAGGTCTTCTTGGCTTTTTTGCCGGTGATCTTGGATTTGGCTTTTACGGCGCTGTCCATGATCTTGTTGGTAACAGCTGAACCTGCTTTAACAAAAGCACGTTTGGTCTTTTTGCAGGCCTTTTTGATGTTTCTCTTCATTTTGCTGGCTGCTTTTTTGAAGAAGGACTGACAGCCTTTCTTTTTGGCAGCCATAGCCTGGTCAATTTCACCTGAAACTGCGAAGAAGCCAAAGGCAAGAAGAAGGACTGCGAGGGTTTTATACACTTTACTCATAACTTGTAACCTCCAGTTGGTTTCTTATGAAATGCATGATTTATGATGTTTTTGAGTATAAGAATAATTTTGCCAACCCGGAACCCCCCTCGCAACATTTTTTTAAAAATGTGTACATTTTGCAGAATCTCATCGGCAGCAATTCCAGATGAACAGACAAGCTTCGATAGCGATACCCGATAGCGATTCCGACGAAGACAAAGATTTATATTTTGTCGTCATTACGACTGCGAGGCATATCCGAGCAGGAAGCAATTTTTCTGTCAATGGGATTAGCCTCAGAGCTGGGCTTATGCCTTCGGCATGCGCCGCGTCGGGCTGACTTCCTCCCCGCAATGGCCAATATCGTGCTTAACGAAGCGGTAATCGTAATTGTAATCGAGAATCAGCAGTGATCTGCGAATTTATCTGAATTCTCTCCTGCGTCTCCGCGGCTCTGCGTGAGGCTCTTCTTTGCGGCTTTGTGCATTTGCGAGAGGATTTCGATAGCAATACTTAAACATCTTTCAGCTTTGACAGACCGGTAATCTGCAAGTTTTTCTTTAACTGTGCCTGCCAACGTGATATCTTTGCCAGGTAAAATTTGCGTTTCGGAGGAATAATTTAAGATGGCCAGACACGACGGTCGCGCTCAAGATCAACTCAGACCCGTAACCATAGAAACCGGATATGTAAAATACCCGCATGGCTCGGCCTTGATAACTTTCGGAGACACCAGGGTGTTGTGTACTGTGCAGGTCGATGAAAAAGTTCCTCCTTATGTTGCTTCACGAGAAGTGCCGCAAGGCTGGATAACCGCTGAATACGCCCTGATGCCGGCCGCGGGCCTGGTTCGCAATGACCGGGCCGGATACGGCAAAACCACGGTAAAGGGACGTGTTCACGAGATTCAGCGTCTTATCGGGCGCTCGATGCGTTGCGCGCTCGATCTCAAAAAACTGGGGCCACGCACTCTGATGATCGACTGCGATGTCATTCAAGCCGATGGCGGAACTCGAACTGCATCAATTACCGGCGCTATGGTAGCACTTGATATGGCAGTAAAAAAACTGATGGCCGAAGGTAAACTTACTGAAAATCCCATCATCAACCAGGTTGCCGCAGTAAGTATTGGCATTGTCAATGGCAAGCCTGCGCTTGATCTTGATTATATCGAAGATTCGCATGCTGAAACTGACCTGAATCTTGTGATGAACGCAAAAGGTGGTTTTATCGAAGTTCAGGGAACAGCTGAAGACGGCGATTTCAGCCGCAGCGAGCTTGATGAAATGCTCAAAATCGGCGAGGCCGGTATAAAAAAGCTCTTTGAAATGCAGAACCAGGCCATGGGAAAAATCAGATGAACCTCTGGGTTTCCACCAAAAACGCGCACAAGGCCGAAGAAATCTCTCACATTCTCGGGCCGGCCTGTAACATAAAAACTTTGCTCGACCTGCCCGATTTTCCGGATATCGACGAGAACGGCGACTCATACCGGGCTAATGCCGAAATCAAGGCGCGCGTTCTCTGGGAAAAGGTCAGAGAACCGGTTTTTGCCGACGATTCGGGACTTGAAGTAGACGCGCTCGATGGCCGACCCGGCATACATTCTGCCCGCTTTTCCGGGCCGGACACCAATCATCCGCGTAACATCGCCAGGCTCCTTGCCGAACTCGGCGACCTGCCGGCAGATAGACGCACCGCCCGGTTCCGCTGCGTGATTGTTTATCTTGATCAACAGGGCGTTGCGCATGAATTTGTCGGCACCGTCGAAGGCTATATCGGCTTCGAATGCCTTGGCACCGGCGGTTTTGGCTATGATCCGGTTTTTATGCTGCCTGATCGGGCCTGCTCAGTCGCTCAACTGCCCGCTGAAGAAAAGAATACCATCAGCCACCGCGCCCGCGCCGTCGAGAAACTCAGGGCTTTTCTCAAACTTTGACCGTTCAGAATATTTAGTCTTTTTTATCCTGACATTTTCTGTTATATATAAATACCCATAGACAGACGGGTATCGGAACCAATCACACACAACAGGAAAAGAAGAGATGTCGCAGATATTGCCGCTTATTAAAAGAATCGCCCAGAACATCCGAGAAAAGAGCGGTGACGGACGGCTCGAAAAGTTTTTCATCTTCAAAATGGCCCGCAAGGCTTTTGCTATTCCTGCTGTCGATGTCGAAGAAGTCTCGATGCCGGTATCTTTGATCGATATTCCGCAGCGTTCAGAATTTATCAAGGGTGTCGTCAATATTCGTGGCATCGTTATTCCAGTGATCAATCTGCGTTCACGAATCGGTCTTGAGTCTGATTATCAACTTGAAGACTCTTCACGACTGCTTCTTTTTACTTTTAAATCAGGGGCGCAGGTGGCCATGATGGCTGACGAGATCGAGTATCGTCTCAGAGACGGAGTCGTTGAATCTGTATCGGCTGATAAAGCAGAAGATCGCTCTTTCCGCATGGCAGTTATCGATAACGTCCGCTACCCTGTTCTGATGATAGACATGTGGCTCGAAAAAAACGAGCTCGAAATTCTGCAGACTGTGGTAGAATCTTTCTGAAAAAATTTATCGGAGGTAATGCTCATGGCTAAATATGTTTGTACCGTATGTGGTTACGAATACGATCCGGCTGCCGGTGACCCCGACAACGGAATCGCACCGGGAACTCCTTTCGAAAAGCTCCCCGCTGACTGGGTTTGCCCGGCCTGTGGCGTCGGCAAGGATCAGTTCGAAAAAATGTAATTCTGCCGGCCGCTGTGGCCGCTGAAATAGGGTCTTTAAACAAGGGTCTGCAATAACTGCAGACCTTTTTGTTATCTTATCTTCGTGCTCGTAATCGTGCTCGTAATCGTAATCGTAATCGGTATAGAACGGGTCGCCCTGCCCGCAGAATTACAGAGAGCAGTCTATTTGTTATGAGTCAGGCAATTCTGTAGAATTTCGTGTAGAATACAGGTCAGAGAGTATTTGCTTCGAGTTTTTTGCCGGGAGCTTGAAATTGAGCAGAGGTTACTGGTTCAACCTGTTGGCCCGGGTTGTTTATGGCCTTCTATTGCCGGCCGGTTTGCTTTATGTTGCCATGTTCAGCCACTACAGCCTGGTGCGGGAACGCCAGACCGTAGAATGGCGCGAGAGAATGCGTGATTCGCTCGATCAGATCAGCAAATATAATTCTGATGACAGGTATTTTCATGGCGTGCTGCAGGCAGATTTTCGCCGGGCCGACAATGCCGCCAACCCTGTTCAGGAATGCCAACGACGCCTCAAGTATTATAAGACCCGATATCCCGGCATGTTCAGATTTATTGTCTACGACTCGACCGGGCGCATTCTCGATGACATCTCTGATGAAAAGCGCTTTCAGTATGTGCTCAAAGGCATGTATCAGGTCATTACCAGTGTTAAGCAGCATGTGGCCGAGGTGATAATCCCTTATCCCGATCGCCTCGACGCGGTGAGCAGCCGTATCAGCCTGTTGCGCGGCTATTTCGGGCAGTTTCTGATGGAAAAGCACCTGAGCCTGCCTTTGCTTGAAGGCTATCTTGGCAGCTGTATAAGAGCCAGCGAAGATCCTGAAAAAAGTCTACTATGGTATCAGAGCTTCAAAAATTTTACATTAATAATTTTATGATTTTATAATTTTTAATGAAGCTTGGAATGATATTTTTAAAAGAACTGA
>CAZMWO010000071.1:0-11510 GCA_964569565.1 uncultured bacterium
GAAAGGGTCGCTTTGGCAACCGATACGCCGGCCGATACCAGGCCGCTGACCGCTGCGCTTTTGGCTTCTGAAACGACTGTCGGAGTGCTGACGGCCGACAGGGTTGTCTTGCCGGTGATGGTTCGGTAGGCACCACTGCTGGCAGTAAGTACCGCACTGCCGCCATCGTTGACCGTCGATGCAATACCAGTGCCGGCGGCAAACAATCCGGCGGCGCCGCCGACGGTTTTGGCCGTCAGCTCGTTGGCTTTTTTGGCTTCGGCGGTAAAATTTTTCGAAGAATGGTTGTTATTGGTCAAACTTACACTGACGGCAGAGTTGTTGTCGATCTGTGTCACCAGCGCGCCCACCGCATATTTGCCGCCGACCGTAAGACCGTAGGACTCTGCGTTTGCCGAAGCGTCGTCGATGGCATTCACCGTCAGATCTCCGTCACATCTCTGAATTCCTGACGCAAGATAGCTGTAAACCGTGCCGCTGGTGCTGATTCGGCCATAGGCTGCGGTTGCCGCGCCAATGATACCGATGGTGCCCTGATACATCTCGAGATTGGTGTGGCCGGTGCTGAGAGCTTCGAGCAGGCCGGTGGTGCCTGAATAGAAATAGGCGCTTCTGACATCGGCGGCAACGTTGCGGTGCAGGTCGATAAAGCTGACGGCGCCGCCGGCCGACAATACCCCGACACTGGCTCCGCCGCCGGTTACATCGATGTTCGTGGTTTCTCTGGCTTTTATGTTGACCACACCTGTGCCGACCGCAGGTTTGCAGTCGAGCCTCGGGAAATTTGTGCCGCCTTTGAATACCTTTACCGAGGTTTCAGATTTGGCGGCGGCTGAAGCGGATAATGCGCCTGGCTTGGCGTTCAGTGAGGCTTTTTCAGCCTCGGTCAAAGCACCGTTGGTGCTCCCGATATTGCCGAAACTGTTGTTACCGGCAGCCGTCACCGTGTCTCTGACATTCGATTCCCCATCTCCGGTGCCGGTTGTCAGCAGTTTACCCGCCGAAATATAAACGATATTGCCGGTAAATGCGCCGGCTCCGCCGGCAATCGTGCCGACCAGCTGTGTCAGGTTGCGGGTCGTGTCGGCGGTGATATTCATGCTGTTGCGGGCATAAAGAATGCTGCTGTCTATTACCGTTCTGCTTCTGCCGTCGAGTGTGTTGACAGATATCGAAGCGCCGGCGCCGGCTATGCCGCTGACGGCTACCGTGCCAAGATTGGCATCTACGGTAATTTTGTCATCGGCCTTGACTGTAACCTCGCTTGCCCGGTTGACCATGGTCGTGTTTTTAACATGCGCGAGCACATCACTCTCGATCAGATTCACCGCCAGGTTGCCGCTGCCTGCAACTGCCAGGCCGCCGCTGATCGCTGCTCCGATGGTGTTCAGAGTCACATCGTTCAGCGCCTGTATTTCAAATTTACCAGCACCGCTGCTCTGCATGGTGATAGTGCTGCCGGTTATCTCGGCCTTGACCGTGTCTTTCACCGAGTTTACCCCCAGCGAACCGCCAAGCCCGTTGACACCCACTGAGACCGCTCCGGCGGCGATATTGGTTTTGGCTTTGTGCGCGGCAATGACCGACAGGCTCTTGACTGTGAGATTCGCATTGTTGACAATCGCTTCGGTATTGCTCTGCATGATGTTGGTGGCAAGGGTGCCGGCAATGGCGTTGCCGCCTGCCCCGACGGCAAGGCCGGCATCAACGGCCGAAATGCCGAGTTTGGCGTCAGCCTTGACCAAAACGTCGCGGGCAACCGAAGTCGAAGTGCTATCCGAGATTATGCCGTCGAGTTTTGCCGTGGTGGTGCGCTTGACAATACCGGTATCAGCGGCGAGGCCGATGCCGGTGCCGCCGAGACCGGCCGAACCGACAAAGCCCGAAAGATTACTGTAATCACCGGCGTTGACGCTGACATCGGCGTTGGCGCCATTGAGTATTCGGGTATTCGAAATTCTGGCGCCGGTACTGCCGGTAATGCGGCTGACATTGACGGTGCCGGCACCGGCGGCGGCGCCGCCGGCAGCGTTGACCACGAAGGATTTGAGGGTGTGAGTCGCCGAACTGTCAACAACCAGGCCTGTTTTTGCCGAAATGGTGCGCTTGTTTTCGAGCGTATATTGGGCATTCACCGTCGTATCGTCGATAAAGGCATTGTTCATCGCGGTGTCAGAAATGCCGTTGTTGAGAGAGACGCCGGTGTTGCTGTTGCCCAGTGCTTTGACTGTCGAGTTTTCGATGTAAGCATTACTGCCGCCCTGAATGTCATTGATGCTGAGGCCGGCACCGACGCCGACCAGACCACCGCTGACAATGCCGGCATAGTTGAGCAGGGTCTCGTCACTTTGTGCCACGACTCCGATGTTGTTGTCGGCGGTAACCGAGGCGTTACCCTTGATCAATGCGCTGACCGCATTATTGATGATATTGACCGAGACCGAACCCGAAACGCCGGCATAGGCACCGCCTGACCCGGCGGCCCCGGCGGTTCTGATCGTCTGGCTGCCTTTGGCTCTCACTTCGAGATCTTTTACATTTAGAGTGCCACCATTGACTGACGAACTGACTGTATCAGCAGTGCGGTTGACAGACACTCCGGCCCCGACGCCGGCATTGGCGCCGATTGCCAGCACGGCAGCGCTGCTGTTGATTTCGCCGCTGCTTTCACTCAACACATCGATACTTGAAGAAGTCAGATTTTCATTGACGTTCTCAAAGGTGGACGAAACGGTTCGCGAGATTTCCCCGGTCACCGCCGACCCCTGTACGGCAACATTGCCTGACCCGCCGCAACCGGCGGCAAGAGTCCAGATGTCGGCAGTGTTTTTGCCTAGTAACAGAACATTTTTGGCCGCAATTGTGACATTCCTGACAGAAGCTCCGGTTGTGCCCCCGATGTCGTTATAAGCAACGGCACCGCCAACGGCGACGGTACCGCCTATTGCAACTCCGCCGGCCATGGATTTGATATCGGCGTTGTCTTCGGCTTTGACATCCAGCGATTCAAACTGGCTTGCATGCGAACCGGCAACAGTTATGGTCGTGCCGGCGCTGTTTTTATACTTATTGTCGATTCTGGCGAGACTGTCGTTGGCAATCTCGTTTATCGACAGAGCGCCGCCGATGCCGGCATCACTGCCGATCGGCACCGATACGGCAAGACCGAGTATTTCGCCGTTATTGGCTGCGTTGACCAGCATCTGCGAACCACCGGTAATACCGGAACCGGTTATTTTATTGCCGAGACTGAAGGCGTCGGCACCACCGGTAACCTTGTTGTAAGCCAGAGTGAGGCCGACGGCGGCGCCTTTGCCGGCGGAGACCTGCCCGGTCAGACCGATGATGCGTGAGTCATTGCCCGCCTGAGCCTTAACAAATTTTGAAGTCAGCGTTGAATTGGTGATACCGCTTACGGCGGCTGAATTTACATCGTTCCAGACAACCGAGCCGCCGCCGGCACCGTATTTGGTGCTGGCAGCCACCCCGCCGGCCGCGCCGACCAGAAAGGTGTCGGCTTTGGCATTGGTTTCGACCTTTTTGCTGGAATTGGAGATCGTGCTGTTATCGATACGGGCAGCAAAACGGTTGTCGATATCGTTGATCGCAACGGCAGCACCGACAGCAACATCTGCCACGCTGATCGCCATCGCTCCCGAAACGATCAACGAGCCCTTTTTAATCTGATCTTTCAGAGGGGTTGCCAAAGAGCCGTCAACATCGTTGGAGGCATCGACATCGTAGTAATCACCGCCATCGGTATCAATGAAAGAGCTGACTCCTGAATCGGCTCGATTGAGAACCTGACTGAAACCGGTAGTGGTCTCGCCGAGCAGATAATCCTGGGCAATAACCGTCACGTCACCGGAAGGCGTAATGCTGGCGCCGTTTATCGCCGCCGTAAGATTGTTTGCAAGTCTGTTGTAAATCATGGCACCGGTGATTGCAGTCGAATTGCTGGTGCCTAAAACAACGCCGGCGGTCAGGGCGCCGTTGATCTGGGCCAGTGCCTGAAGAGCCGAGACTTTTACATTGTTTACGTGGTTGAAAATGCCGCCATCAATCGTAGCGGAAACATTGTTGGTTATGTCTGCCACGTTAACTGCTGCACCGAACGCACCTCTCTGCTGCCCGACCGTGATCTGAACGCCTCCGGTTATCTGCATGTCGCTTTCATAAGCGGCGACATTGACGTCGGTTTTCAGAGAGCTGAGGCCGGTGATGCCGGTGTTTTTGAGCTCGGCTTTGACATTGTTATCGATCATGTTCAGAGAAACGGAGCCGCCCAGAGTAAACGCCCCGTTGGCGTTGCCGGAATTTTTTGAAACCTGAAGTCCAAGCCCGCCGGCAACATTGGTGCCGCCGTTAAGCGCATAGACCTTCAATTTATCGGCTTTGTTGATGCTACTGTCTTTTAAGGTCGCGGCGGTATTGTTCTTGATTGAATTGAGACCGACCGCGCCGGTAATGCCAACGCTCGTGCCTGATGTGTCTTTTGTCGCGGTCTGATACATTATGCCGGCGGCGCCGGCGAAGGCCATGACGTCTGAATTGTTAACGGCAGTCGCGTCAAGATTCGAACCTGCCATACCGTTCAGATCGACGGTTATGCCGCTGATATCGATTCTGGTATTGTTTTCGATAAAATTCAGCCCGGCGCTGCCGGCAACTGAAAGCGTGACACTGGGATTGGTGTGCGAACCCGAAGATTCGGTTTGCGAGGTCGCCCCGGAAATTTTATCGGTGACTCCTGAGAACTTGCTGGCAACCTTGTTGATGCTGTCGGCAACCTTGCCCTCGATCATGTCGATCTTGCTCGTTATCTTGTCAAGAGGGCTCTCTTCACCGCTGTCGTCGTTTTTGGTGATGCCGCCGGCAACGCCGGCCGAAATGAAGCCGCCGACGCTTTTTGCCTGGGCTGCCATTTTGCCGCTCAGGGTGATTTTAGTGTTGGTCAGGTTCAGAGTGCTGTTGGTGGTGGTCGATTTGTTTGTGCCGCTCTTTTCATCAAGGTAATCCTGATACAGGGTGTCGATATCGCCGACAAAGACAATGCTGTTTTTGACGAAATCGTTGATGGCGACGCCTATGCCGACTCCGACCGAACTCGAAATCATCACCGAACCGGCTAGGTTGATGACTTTGGTGTTGTTCAGAGTGTTGAGCTTGAGATCTTTCGTCGCGGAAACGTTCGCTTCGTTGTCGATATAAACCAGAGCGTCGTTGTCGCCGGTCAGGTGGGTAACCATGCCCTGTAGCCCGGCACCGGCCTGCGACGTGGCGAAAGCGCCGGTAATCGTTTTGGCGTCGTTGGTTGCCGAGATCGAAACATTTCTGGCGCCGGCATCAATTTTAACGCCTTCAGGCAGCATGACCCGCGCTGAAGAGATGAATTCCTGCCTGAAATAGGTGCCGCCGATGGATTTTGCGCCCGAGTTGCCTGAAGTCGGCATCAGATAGCCGGCACTGTTGATCATGTCGACGTCTACCAGCGAATCGATATTTATCGCGGCATCGACGGCTGGTGAAACTGCCTGAACGGTCACATTGCGCCCGATCAGCACGTCGCTTACGGCCTTGAAGCTTGTCAGAGCGGCGGAACCGGAAAAACCGACATCCTGATTTTCGGTGCTGTCTTCACCGCTGGCTGTAGCAGCGACAAAGGTATTGAGAAAGTTGTTGTAGGAGGAAAAGTCGGCGGCGGAGGTGACTATTTTGGCGGCCAGAGAAAGAACGCGGTTTTCACCGGCGATGAGACCATTTAGAGCAGTGATCATCTCGGGCATCGACTGCATCGCATCAAGAAACTTGCTGATGTTTTCGGATTTGCTCATTCCTTCAGCGTTGAGGCCCGACAGTCTGTTCTTGATTGTGTTATAAGCGTTTTCTACCGCATTGACAAGAGCAAGCTGACTGCTGTTGAGCGTTTCCTGCTTGAGTTGCAGTACTGCGTCCAGGATCGCATCAATCATGCGGTTGAAGCGGTTATATTCAATTTTAGCCTCGCTGCTGATGCTGACGGTTTTGCCCTTCAGTGCGGCGTTTGTTCCATCGGCGATCTGCACGGTTGAGTTCTGTGAAATATCGCTATAAAGCAGCCCGGCGCTGACCGAAATTCGGTTGACTCCTTCACCGCTGCCCGAGCTGGCACCGCTTTCTGCCGAAAAAGCGATGTCTTCGATCACTGATGAGGATTTGAGAATCAGGTCTTTGCCTGCGGTAAGATTGATATTGCTGCCTACGTTCAGGGTAGCGTTATGGCTGCCCTGAGTAAAGGCCACGGCGCCGGCGGCGCTGAACTGTTCACCAAGTTTGTCGAGCGGACCGGTAAATTTTGAGGTGAGCTTGCTCATGCCGAACAGGCTGGAAATCAGACTGCTCTGCAGGTTAGCCACTGCCGCCGAAAACTTTGAATAGCCGATGCCGCTCGAAGCGCCCACGGTATTCTGCGTAACCAGATTGGTTGCGTTAAAGTCGATGTTGCCCGGCGCGGTGATGGTCTTTTGCATATCGACTCTGGCCGAAGAATTGTAATCGGTAAAATTGACCGCCATGCCAACTGCGGTATCGTCAGCGGCTTCGACGCTCGCATCGGTGGCGACATCGCTGCCTGAGTAAGCACTGCCAATGACATCGCGTCTGGCATTGACCGTTGCGGTTGAGTTGATCTTGATCTCGGATTTATTGCTGACACCGGCGATAACGATGCCGGTGGCGAGCAGCGATTTGTCGTTGCCGGTTTTGGCGGCGGCGCTGGCGTCGAGAATGCTGTCGGCGCTGCTGTCGAGGATAATGTCGCCGGCCGTCGTATCGCCGGTGGTGCCAGCATTGAGGGTACCGCTGATTTCGACATTCGCTTCACAGTTGGTGTCGGCATAGACGACACCGGCACAGGCACCGCTTGATGCGTCGAGGGCCTTGGCGATGGAGGTGCCGGCGCCGACAACCACATCGGTCTCGCTTGATGCCGAAACGTTTATGTTCTTTTTCGCGGTTACTATCGCCCCACTGTTGACCTTGACGCTGGATTTGCTGTCGATGACGGCGACTTCGGCATTGACGTTGATCGGTGTAACCATGCCGGCAATCTGCACACCGATGTCTTTGGGGGTGAGCTTTTTCTTGTAGAAATTGAGCGAAGTGGCCGCCAGAGAAACATCTTTGTCGGCATTGATTCTCGCTGTGGAAGTGACTTCGACCTTTGCTTCGGTTGACGAAATTCCGTCGGTATCGACGAACGTCTTAAGATCTCTGTTGGTGCCATATTCGTATATGTTTCTGATGCTTTTCAGAGTGCCGTTGACGGCGACTGCTTCAAAGTTTGCGTCGCGTTTGGCATTTACCGTGCCTTTGACGGTAACTTCGGCTTTTGCCTCGGATTTGGTAAAAGAGGTGAATCCGCCTGACCCGAGCGAAGATGAAGAGGTTTTGCCAAGATTATCGGCGACCGCAACCAGCTCAACATTGCCATCGTCGTTGGTTGTCATGACGAGCCCGGAAATACTTACATCAAGCTTTGGCTCGCCGTTAAAATCGCCGTTTGCATCCTGTTTCCAGATATTGTCGGTGTTTACCAGTGCGGAAAAATTGGTGATACCCGTATCGATTCGGCCACTGCCTTCGAGGGTCACACTGCCGGCGTAAACGCCGACGTTGTCAATGGCGTTGATTCTGCCGGCAATCACGATTGAGCCGTCTGCATTCAACGGAACGCCTTCGTCAAGCAACACGTCGTTGCGGTTAACGAATTGTCGCGAAGTAATCTGCGCAATTTCGGCAGCCTTGTCTTCGATATCCAGGCCGGCGCCGCCGACAAATTTGTCCATGAAGTCTGTAGTCGGTGTCATGGCATAGAGAGCACCACAGTTAACTACGCCGGAACTGCCGAGAACCATGCCCTGAGAACTTAGAAAAAAGAGATTACCGCCGATTTTGTTGTTCTTTATGGCATTAATGGTGCCGTCTATTTCGATTTTCGACTTGACGAAATTTATTAGATTGGTGGTGCCATTCGGCAGGTAAAAATTAGCGGTTTCGTTGGTGACAAGGTTGAAGTTGCTGAATGAATTGAAGGCGTTCGTTCCGGAAATCTTCTGCGTGGTGATGTGAAATCTTTTATTGTTATAATTGTCATAATCCAGGTTCACCTGCGTACTGTTACCGTCAAATGCCTCAATAATGCTCTGCTGCCCCCAGGCCAGATTGCCCGTAGCCAAAAAACCCAGGCCGGCGATGCCGGTGGCTATTTTTTTCCAGGTTTTGTTGAAAACACCCTTGTCGGTACTTTTTCTGACAAAACTTCGCAAAATGCGCCTTTTCCAGGTTTTCAGCAGACTCATTGTGTTTCTCCTTGCGATTCAGACTCTTTGCTTCATTCCGGCAGAAACATGATTATCGTTTTTTCGCCCGGCACCGGATTATCGAGCAACGTACAATGGCAAAACAAGAGTTTTGACACTTATGGAGAAGTATAGGCAGCAGGTAAAAATAAAAAGAAGAGGGATTTCCCTCTCATTTTTTTAACGGCCTGTCAGACAAAAAAAATCGTTATTTGGCCTGTCCACCATCGAATATGTCATTTTTGCAAGCGAGAATCGCCTGTTGTCTAAGCTGTTTAATACCATTGACATTCAATTTGTTCATTATCCTGACACAATATGATTCGAGTGTTCGCACGCTGATGCCGAGTTCCTGAGCAATCGCGGCATTCGCCAGGCCGCGGCCGAGCAGCTGGAAAATTTGTTTCTGCTGATCGCTGAGTTCTTCCGTCGGGTCTGCGTCTGATAAAATTTCCATTACCCGCGGGCTATGGTATATTTTTCCGGAAAAAACGCATTCTATGGCGGCGAGCAGAATGGTCGGCGTCTCTCTTTTGCTGACGTAACCCATGACTCCCGCCTCCAACGCCTGACGAATGATATTGGAAGTTTCGTGCATGGAATAAACCAATACACAACGCTCCAATCTGCACAGTCTGCCGGCCAGCTCGAGACCGCTCGCCTCGCCAAGTGACAGATCGACAATAAAAAGATCGCATTTTTCGAAAGCCGGATGCGTCAATAAACTGTCTGCATCCTCCACTTGCCCGACAACGTTGAAACCGGCCGCAGAAAGAAGCTGATGCAGCCCATCCCGAACCAGCGGATGGTCATCGACGATCATGATTGTCTCGTTCATGCTTTACTTTCTGACGTGGGCAAACAGCATATTATGCTGGTTCCACCTGTCTCGTTGCTCTTTATTTCAAGAATTCCACCTATCAGCCTGGCGCGATGTCTCATGATATTCAAACCCATCCCTCTGGTGGGTTCATTTTCCGGGGGCATTCCCCGGCCGTTATCCGCGATTTCAAGAATGATTTCGTTGTTGTTGCCGACAAGTTTGATGGTAACACGCGAACAGTCTGAATGCTTGATGGCATTCATCACTGACTCGCCGGCAATATGGTATAGATGCAGGCCGGCTTCCGGCGACGGTATTCTGATATTTCGGTCTGCCTGAAGCTTGCAGCTTATCTCACTTCTCTGCCTGGTTTTCTGGCAAAGTTCCTGTAATGCGGGAATCATGGAGTCAGGTTCGATTCGCACGGGACATAAGCCTCTTGCTACTTCATACGCCATGCCGATAGACCGTTCTATCGCCTCGCGAATTCCTTGTACCGGCACAAGATGCGTGGAGGTCGCATCCTTCATTCTATATTCAAGAGTGCTGCAATGCAGAAGAGTGGCAGCCAGGTGCTGACACAAACCGTCATGGAGCTCCGCACCCAGTTTTTGTCTTTCTGCTTCACCGATTCTGTTGATTTCGTATTCAAGACGGCGATTTCGTTCCGATTCGGCGTTAATTCTGCAACGGGCCGCGCTTACTGCCGCAACGGTTCTATCCTGAAGTGCCAGAAAATGCCCCATGAGGTAAAGCTGCGGAATAATTCCGCCAAGCCAGACAAAGAACTGAAATATCCAGTATCCGGTCGTGATGTTTTCGTAATGCGTCGCTGCCGGTACAATTGCACCGGAAGTTATCGCATACGTGATCGATCCGATGATCAGGATGCACAGCAGCAGTATGTTTCCGGCAGCTCTTGTGCCGCCGAGAACTAGAGCGGTTACCGGCAGAAAAGCGAGCGTAAGCCGCCCCCCCCCGATCAGCTGGGTGGTGATCAGCTGAACGGCACCGATAAGTGCTTTGGCGCCAAGAAGCATATGAATTCTCGTAAAAAGAGAAATATTCCTGACCAGCGAAAAAACGATACATGGAAGATAAATTATAATGACGATATCAGCTGCCCACTGCGGTATAATTTTGAACTCACCTTTTACGGCGGCCAGAGCCACTGGCAGGTTGGCAATCAGGGACGCAAAAACGACAATAATCAGAGCCCTTTCCCGCCATGCATTCATTACCTCTGCCGGATTTTCGGCCAGAGCGGTTTCATTGAACTCCGGAAAAAGATTGAAAGTCGTCAGAAGTTTGTCCAGAAAACTCTGTTTCGGTGAATCGGTTGTTGCTTCTGTTTTCATTGTCGTTGCGTTAGACGGTCAGGAATTGCCATGATCATAGCAGATCGGTCATGTCGGTAAAACAGAATTGTAACTTAAATTTCCGAAAAATGCACAGCACTTTGAGCATGGAACCGGGCAAACGTGTTAAAACGCCATGAATTCACAATTGTAATCTGGATGGGCTGAATTATTCAGCTTTCTTGAGTGGAAACACTTTCCAGGGTTCTTTGATCTGACCGTCACGGTCGGCTATTCCAGCGCCTATGGCAACCACGCTGCCGCCAATGATTTTGGCAAAATCGCTGTCAGCATGCTTTTTATTGAATCTCTGCAGGTTTTCTTCGTCGCTTTTGGCGAGAAAGGTCAGGTGCGGGTTAAATTCGCTGTAGACATTGGGGCTGCCGTATTTTGATATATACTCGACTTTGGTCGGAAATTCCTTGGCCCAGTCTGGTACGAAATCGGATTTGGCGCGCATTGGAGCCAGCATCTCAACGACAGAGTCAGATAACGTCTGAAGATTGCGGTTGCGTTCGATATTCATAAAATACCAGTTGCCAGAAGTGATTTCGAGACCGGTGCTGTTAACCGCGAACTCACGGGTATTGCTGGCAAGTTCTTCGATCAGGGCAAGAACTTTGTCTTTAGTGCCCTCAGGATACTGCGTCATATACAGCGTACAATGAATCTGGTAGCCGAGTGTCGGAAATGCTTCGAGTCCTTCTTCTTCTTTCAGCGCTTTTGCTGCATCGGTAAAAGCACTTTCGATGTTCTGCGACACCACGGCAAATACGTTGATTTTTTCAAGAGGTGGCTTCTGGTTCTGTGCAGAGGCGATTACTGCGACCAGAACAAATACCAGTACTGCGATAGCCAGCAATTTGGTCATGGCGAATTTTCCTGTAATTTTCATGGTTATATCTCCTGCCGGTTCATTATTACTAAATCTTCCTGCTTTTGTCCGGCAAAGTCAAGTATTGCCTGACTGCTCGATTATTTGCGGCGATC
>CAZMWO010000072.1:0-11315 GCA_964569565.1 uncultured bacterium
AGCATCCGCATCTCTACAACATGTTTTCTAAAGACTTCATGCTGAACATCGATTCTGAGAAAGCTTCCAAGCAACACTTCACCCTCAACACCGCCTTTGCCTGGAAAGCTTCTACCGGCGCCGGCAAATTCAATTTTTTCTGTAATTTTCCCGGCAGCGTAATTCGCAAAGAACCCCACTCTACCTTTGCTTTTCCCGAAGCCAAACTCGAAAAGAAGATTGTCGAACGTGTCTTTGAAGAAAAAGATAAGGCGCTCGGCAGCATTGTCGCCTCGCCAGGCGCGCGCGAAGTGGCTCTCTCCACCGGCAGAATCTACTTCTCGGTCTCAAATCTTCTGGCAGACGACGATTTCACTGAATCATTCGCCACCGCCGAGCAACTGGCAGGCGAGCCACACGCCGTTACTTCGGCAAAGTATGAGAAGGCCACCGAGATTTATTTCAATATCGCGCGCAGCATCCTCGACCTTCTGCTCTATCTGAAGCCTGAAATAGAGCGTGTAAGCCGCGACATGAACATGATCGATTCAATGAACCTTCGTAATAAAACCAGACTCCAGGTTTTTATCAGACGCGCCGGCCTTTCTGTCGACAAGCTGCGCCAGATATTCCTGATCTCGGTCAACGAGGCGGCCAGCAGATACCGCGAACAGATGAAAAGTTCCACATCACTGCGTGGGCAGCGCCTGATGATCGAAAAGTGCCTGAGCATGCACCGCCTGATGATGGTCAGCACAGACTTCTGCGAAGGCGTATTCGTAAGCGGCGATGCGCGCAGTATCGTCCGCGCCGAATATTCCCGCCTGCTGAGCACTCTCGAAAAATTCTTCGCCGACAAGGACCAGTCAATAATGCGACTGGCCGACCAGGAAAGAAAATTCGTGCAGAACAATCAGCTCAAAGAGCGCTACTTTGTCTGCGACCTGGTTTTTGAGCTGTTCGCCGAAATAGCGTCCTTCAAAGAAAAACTGCCCGACCCTGACCCCGGCGTGCCAGATCCCGACCTTTCGGTTGTCGGCCAGCCATCAGGCAACGGCACTCCTGCCGGAGCAGTTACCTGGGCCCAGGACCAGCTCAACGGTGGCAGTGGCCGCGGAGTTAACAGTAATAACGGAAAAATGGTCTGTGAAGACCCCAAAGCCTGGAACGACTGGTGTCTGGCTTTTGTTTCCACCGCCTACAACCGTGAAATTCCAGAACTAGCGCATGAATCGGCAATAGCCTCTTATAATGCCATGCAGAGGGCCGGCAGAATAAAGACCGACAAGCGGCCACCAGCCGGTGCGATCATGTATACCGATACGACCTCCGGCAATCCTTATGGTCACATATTTATCGCTACCGGCAAAACCAATGAAAACGGCGAACCGATCGTTATTACCTCAGGTTCATCCGCTTCATTTGATGGAATTCGCGAAATGACCCTGAACCAGATGACAGATATCTGCGGACGATATCTGGGTTACGCTGTTCCAGACCAGGCGCTCAGATAGGGGGAATGCACATGAAATACGACAAATCAGGCTATATTTTTCCGCTGATTCTCATGGCGACGCTGTCTATCGGCTTCTTTACCATGACTCTGGTTCAGCTGCAATCTTCACACCACGATCAGCTGCAGCATCTTAACAATGCCCAGCACGCCCTGAATCTGGCCTATTCAGTCAACGTCGAAGTGTTGAGTGAACTGCGTCAGAAACAATGGGATGAACGCTTTTTCAAGGGGGCGCCGGTATACAGAATGAACCAGAAGCTCTTCGGCGGCACTTATGACCTGTGTGTCGAAGATTACGATACCAGCGAGTATACCTTCAATGTTAAGATCCGCACCAGTATCGGTGACAGGAAAAGCCTTTTCTACTGGCGCCAGAAATATATTCCCAACATGCTGGACTTCACCAGACTCTCGTTTACTGTGGCATTCGGAGAATATGACCCCGGCCTGTTCGAGCCTGGCAAAAAGTCTGAAATTGATAAGATGGTTGATGACAAGCTCAAGAATGCCGCCGACAACCGGCAGGAAGCCAGCGAAATCGCAGAAAGACTCAAAAAAGAGCCGACTCTTGGCGCCATAATAGAAAAGCTGGCCGCGCTCCCCCCCGGCATCGACAAAACTCTGATAAAAGGCGAAAGTCAGCTGCGCCCATCAGCCCCGGTCCTGGGCACCCTGGCGTCAAACCAGCCAAAAACCAAAATAACGAAAGCACTTGGCGATCTTGACACGCTGGTCGATCCGGTTGAGCGGCTGGACTTCGATCCGTCCAAACCGGGCACCTGCGTCTGTAACAAAGATCTGATGATACGTTCCGAGCCATGGGGCTCTATTCGCGGGGTCATTCCGCCGGGCGCACCCTGCGAAGTAGGCGGCATGCGCGGCGACTTTTTCGAAATAAAGTATAACGGAATCGTCGGCTACTCGCACATGAACTGGATAGCAGTCGAAGGGCACACCCCGTCCATGGTCGAACCGCCGCGCCCCCCGGGAGCCCCGCCGCCGATCTGATTATTCACGCACCATCAGCACAATTGCCTGGCAGGCGATTGCCAGCCCTTCACCTACTGCGTCAAAAGTTTCGTTGGTTCCGGCTTTCAGCGAAATCTGGCTTTTGTCGATTTTCAACGCATTGGCAAGAGTTTCGATTATTGCTGCGCGATGCGGTGCTATTTTAGGCGCCTCACAGTGAATCATGCAGTCGAGGTTGCCGACTTTGTAGCCGGTTTCGGCAACTTTGTCGACTACTATGGCCAGCAGTTTGAGCGACGAAATGCCTCTGTAAGCAGGATCGGTATCGGGAAAAAGCTGACCGATGTCGCCCAGGGCCAACGCGCCAAGCATCGCATCCATGATCGCATGAATCAGGGCGTCGGCATCTGAATGCCCGTTGAGACCGCGATCGAATGGAATGTTTACGCCGCCCAGCCAGAGTTCGCGGCCATAGACCAGACCATGAATATCGTGACCCATGCCGATTCTGAAATTCTGCATCAGCGCCCTCCATTCGTCAGCAGCGCCGCAGCCTTTTCGCGTGCCTGCGCATCGATGTCGAGCAACTGGGCAATAGTGCTGGCCGGCTGGTTTTTGAAAGCATCCATGGTCTTTCTGATCAGCCCGGCAATTTCTGTAAACCCGATCTGACGTTTGAGAAAAGCTGCGACAGCGACTTCGTTGGCTGCGTTGAGTACGCAGGGCATGATACCGCCGGCGCGACCGGCTTCGATGGCGTAAGCCAGACAGGCAAAACGTTTTAAATCAGGCTCCTCGAAAGTCATGCTGCCAACCCGTACCAGGTCGAGAGCTGGCACTGGCGGTGACCAGCGTTGCGGCCAGCTGAGGGCATATTGAATCGGCAGGCGCATGTCGGGCCAGCCCAGTTGAGCGATGACCGAGCCGTCTGAGAACTCGACCAGACTGTGAATTATCGATTGAGGGTGCACGACGACCTCGATGTTGTCATAACCGGAATCAAACAACCAGTGCGCCTCGATAACTTCGAGCCCTTTGTTCATGAGGGTTGCCGAATCGATGGTAATTTTACCACCCATATCCCAGTTCGGGTGTTTGAGAGCCTGCTCAGGAGTAACTGACAGCAGTTGCTCGCGGCTGAATGTGCGAAAAGGCCCGCCTGAGGCGGTTATTATGATTTTGTTCAGCGAATTCGCCGGACTGCCCTGAAGACACTGAAATATAGCTGAATGTTCGCTGTCGACCGGCAGAAGATCGACTCCGGCCTTCTTGACCGCCTGCATGACCAGACTGCCGCCAACAACCAGTGTCTCCTTGTTGGCCAGGCATATCTGGCGGCCCTTTGCGATGGCGGCCATTACCGGCAGAAGCCCCGCTGCACCAACAATCGCAGCAACGACGGCATCGAGAGGTTCGAATTCTGCTGCGGCCACAACTGCTTCGTTACCTGCTTCGACTCTGATCGAGGTGCCGGCAAGAGCAGCCTTGAGATTGTTATAAGCGCTTTCATCAGCTATTACCGCAAGGTCAGGCTTGAACTCAAGCGCCTGTTTCGCCAGCTGCTGCCATTTTTTACCGCCGGTAAGAACGCGCGCCCGCAGTTTGTCGGGATTATTGCGGACAACTTCGAGAGTACTGCTGCCAATTGAGCCGGTGGCGCCAAGTATTGCAATGTTTTTCATTTAGTTTGTCTCAGGCATTCTTTCGGGTGATATGTTCGACAAAGACGTTAACCGCCATCCCGTGCAGGTTTTTCACAGCATTCATGGCATGTTTGCGGTCGGTAAACAGCGCAAAAACAGATGGCCCGCTTCCTGACATCATCGCAACGCCGTCGCCGGTCGAAGCAAGCAACTCTTTGATTCTGAGCACCTCCGGATGGCGGTGCAGAGTCACCGATTCAAGATCGTTAAAAACCAGCGACTTGAGCGCATCGATGTCGCGCCGGCGATATGCCTGCAACACTTCGTTGAAAGCAGCTTCCTTAGTCTGATTGTTACCGGGTTGAAAATTTTCGTAGGCCCAGCGTGTCGAAACGCTGACTCCTGCCGGAACCGCTATGACAACGGTATAAGGTGGCCGCGGCGGTTCGTGAAAACTCAGCTTCTCGCCTCGCCCTTCGGCCAGAGCCAGGCCGCCATGCACCACGAAAGGAACGTCTGAGCCGATCGTCGCCGACATGTTCATCAGGTCAGGAGTTGTCATCGACTTGTCATAGAGCCGCGCGAGACCGGTAAGCACTGCTGCAGCATCGGTGCTTCCGCCAGCCAGGCCGGCCGCCACCGGAATCTTTTTTTCGATATTTATCGCGAGACGCGGTTCGATCGAAAACCGGTCCAGAAATACGGTCGCGGCACGATGCACGAGATTACTCGAGTCAAGCGGCACTTCGGGGTTATCACAGAAAATTCTGATGCCGGGCTCGCCAATTTCCTTGATGGTTATGGTATCTGCCAGCGAAATGGTCTGCATGATGCTGGCAAGTTCGTGAAAACCGTCAGAGCGCTTATGTTTAACCCAGAGAGCTATGTTGATCTTGGCCGGAGCCTGCACTATCAAGGTCTTTTTCATTTGTTCACCTGTTTGGAGCGGTCAGCAAGAAGAATTTCGAGCACAGCCAGATCATGCGGACAGGTGATCTTGTTATTCAGCTCGGAGCCTTCTGCCAGATAAATTTCGTGTCCCAGTTTAGCCATTATACTTGATTCATCGGTAATCGCAAGATTGTTGGCACAGGCATATTCAAGGCCTGCCAGCAGTTCGTCCTGCCGGAAAATCTGCGGAGTCTGCAGGCGAAACACCTCGTTCCGATCGAGCGGCGCTACAATTCTTCCGGAATCGGCCCTTACCAGGGTGTCAGCCGAGGGCACCGCGCAGACTGCGTTGCCATTTTTCACGGCAATATGCAGCGCGGCACGCACCAGTGCTGGAGTCATGCCCGGGCGTGCGGCGTCATGCACCATCACCCAGCCATTGGCGGCAGCTCGCACGCCATTGATGACCGAGTCCTGGCGGCGTTCGCCGCCCGCGACCATATTGAAAGGCTTGTCAGCAGAGAACCCTTTGAGCAAAGCGCGGCCTTCTTTGATGCGATCGGCCGGAAGCACTAGAATTATCTCATCGACGAGGTCGAGGCAGTTAAAACATTCAAGACTCCATTGCACTACCGGGCGACCGGCCAGCAGCATGAACTGCTTGGGAAGTGGAGAATTCATACGGGTTCCCATGCCACCGGCAACGACGATAGCCGTCACGCGGGAGTTATTGAGCATCTCGCTGCCTCATTTCTGCCGGTAATAAATGTAATCGGCCATATCGGCCAGCAATGGCATCGGTCGGCTCAGCTTCTGCATCAATTCATGTGCTTCTTCAAGCGTTTTTCGCGCGTAATCCTGTGCGGCCTGCAGGCCCAGAAGCCCCGGAAAAGTAGTTTTCCCAAGGGCAGCATCACGCCCAACCTGTTTGCCCAGCTGCGCCAGATCGCCCTCGACATCGAGCAGATCATCTCTGATCTGGAATAGCAGGCCGATTTTTGCTGCATATTCTTCAATAATGCGACAATCATCGGGCTGTAGACCAGCCAGAATCGCACCGGTCTTCATCGGCGCACTTATCAGGGCACCAGTCTTCTGACGATGTATTGTTTCGAGAGTCGCCAGATCGGTTTCGCGGCGCTCATAAGTGAGATCGAGCATCTGGCCGCCCACCATGCCGGCATGTCCGGCAGCCTGCGCTGCCAGCATGACTATACCAGCAGTCTTTTCGCCTGATACGCCATATTGTATGAGACCGGCAAACCATTCAAAGGCCAGCGTCAACAGGCTGTCACCGGCCAGAATGGCGACGGCCTCGCCGAAAACCTTATGGTTAGTCGGTTTGCCTCGACGGTAATCATCGTCGTCCATTGCCGGCAGGTCATCATGAATAAGCGAATAGGCATGAATCAGTTCGAAGGCACAACCGGCCCGCAGAGCGGCTTCACTTTTCTCTCCGTTGTTTTCGGCAACCATCAGACAGAGCGCAGGTCTGATGCGTTTTCCTCCAGCGAGAGCACTGTAACGGACGGCTTCATTGAGCCGCCCGGAAGTCGGCAGACTCGGCTGTGGCAACCAATGATCGAGCGCGCGATCGACGCGCTCAGAAATGTTCTGCAGCGCCTGAATGAAGTTGTCGCCGTTGCTGCTCATCTGCCGTCTTTCTCAGGATCAAAGGGAGCTTCTGACTGGTTCTGAATATCACCTAGAAGCTGCAACATCTTCTCTTCGGTCGAATCGAGAACAGCTGCACACTTTTTGCTCAGCGCTGTACCAAGTTCATATAATTTCAGGCCAAGCGCCAGTGGCGTGCCCTCCTGCTCGAGTGCACCGGTCACCATTTCGAGTTTGGCCATGGCAGATTCGTAATCAAGTTTTTCGACCTGCTCGGGAGTAATCTTTATCAGTTCGAGAATTTCTTCTTCCTTAAGACGCGGCATCGACGCTCTCCTTGTTAACATTTATTATTCTGGCGGCAGCATGGCCGTCGGCGAAGCACAGGCTTATCTCCTGATCCGGTTTCAGTCCACCGGTTGAATTAACCACCCTGCCCTCGCTGTCGGTAGCCATTATATAACCTCGCTTCAGCAGTGTCAGGGGGTTGAGTCCCTGTAATTTTGCCTCAGCCATTGCATAACTATGTTTCGCCCCGGTTACGAACTGCTTGAAACCACTTTCCAGTTCGCGACTTAGTGTCATGACGCGAACCCGGCGTTCAGCCACCATCAGCGATGGTTTCACGAGAAACCTGCAGGAAGCGGCACTGCGATAACGCTCTCGCGCCAATGCCAGCATGCCTTTGATCGACCGGTTGAGACGCCCGATCTGGCGCGAAATGATCTCTATAAGCTCGTTCTTTACCGGAACAACCAGTTCACCGGCGACCGAAGGCGTTGCGGCCCGACGGTCGGCTACCATATCGGCTATCGTAGTGTCGGTTTCGTGCCCCACAGCCGAGACAACGGGCTTTTTCGAAGAACTGATCGCACGGGCAACCGCTTCTTCGTTGAAACACCAGAGGTCTTCAAGACTGCCACCACCACGCGCAACAATAATTACGTCTACACGAGGATCCTTATTCAGACGTTCTATGCCGGCGACTATTTCGGCAACAGCGCCTTCGCCCTGCACTTTGGCGGGCACAAGGTAAATCGGCATATTTCTGAACCGGCGCCTGATAACGCGGAAAATATCCTGCACAACTGCTCCCCGCGGAGATGTCACGACGCCAACGCCACGTGGAATCAACGGCAGCTCAAGTTTGCGCTCGGCATCGAACAGGCCTTCCGCCTGCAGCTTTTTCTTGAGCTTCTCGAAAGCTTCATAGAGAGCGCCTATTCCGGCCGGACGCAGGTCGCTGACAACGATCTGGTATTCGCCGCGCGGCGGGTAGACCGAAAGGGCCCCAAACACCATGACAAAATCGCCGTTTTTGAAGTCGTGCACGATTTTTCGGCGGTTACCAGCCCAGAGAGCGGCCTTGATTACGGCCTGGTCATCTTTGAGGGTGAAATAGCAATGCCCTGAAGCCGCTTTTACCAGATTCGAGATTTCTCCCTGAACCCAGAGACCGGCCAGCAGGCGGTCGTTCTCGACCAGGCTCTTGAGGTGCCGGGTGAGGTCGTTAACGCTCAATACCTTTGCCGGAAAAGGAATTTCCTGTTTGAACAGATTCATCTGGCTCAGCTGGCAGCTGTTGCAGCTTTCTCCACAGGTCGGTTTTCTTTGAGTTCTTTGAGAAACGCCGCGAAGTGCTTGTCAACGAAGCTGGTCGAGAAGTTTCCGGATCTGAAATCAGGGTGGCTCATGACGTAAATGTGGAAGGGAATCGTTGTTTCTATGCCTTTGACATCATATTCGCGCAGGGCGGCACTCATGCGGTCGAGCGCTTCGTCGCGGGTGCGACCCCAGGCGATAAGCTTGGCAACCATTGAATCGTAGTTCGAACTGATCAGATAGTTCTGGTAAGCGGCTGAATCGACGCGCACCCATGGGCCGCCCGGCACCAGATATTTTTCGATTCGACCGGGGCACGGAATGAACGACATCGCCGGGTCTTCGGCATTGACGCGACACTCTATCGCCCAGCCGTAAGGCTCGACGAGATCGGCTTCGATCGGCAGATGTTCGCCGGCGGCGACACGCAACTGCAGTTCGACGAGGTCGTAGTTGCAGACCATTTCGGTAACCGGGTGTTCGACCTGCAGGCGGGTGTTCATTTCCATGAAGAAGAACTTGCCATCGCTGTCGAGCAGGAACTCGATGGTTCCGGCATTGTAATAATTGATGGCCCTGGCGGCCCTGATCGCAGTTTCAGCCAGTTCTCGGCGCAGATCCGGGCTGACTGCCGGCGATGGTGATTCTTCGATAAGCTTCTGATGGCGGCGTTGAATCGAGCATTCGCGTTCGCCCAGCGCTACGATCTTGCCATGGCGGTCGCCGATGATCTGAACTTCGATATGGCGAGGGTTGCGCATGTATTTTTCGACATAAACGCGCTTATCTGCGAACGAAGCTTCAGCTTCGCCCTGCGCCATGCGGAAAAGATTATTAAAGTCTTCTTCGCGTTCAACCAGACGCATGCCCTTGCCGCCACCGCCCGAAGTCGCTTTGATCAGCACGGGGAACCCGATCTGACGCGCAATTTCGAGAGCTTCGCGCTCGTCTTCGACGCTGCCCTGAGATCCCGGCATAACCGGCACGCCTGATCTGATCATCAGATCGCGGGCAACCGATTTCTGCCCCATGCGCTCGATGGCTCGGTGCTCTGGTCCGATAAAGACAAAGCCGCATTTTTCCACGATTTCAGCGAAGCTGGGGTTCTCAGAAAGGAAACCATAACCGGGATGAATCGCTTCGCAGTTCGATGCGTGCGCGACTGAGAGAATGTTCGGGATATTGAGGTATGAAAGGTCCGGGCGGGCCGGGCCGATGCAGTAGGCCTCGTCGGCCATCTGCACGTGCAGTGCGTTCTGGTCGGCTTCAGAATAGACGGCGACTGTGGCAATGCCCATTCTTTTGCAGGTTCTGATCACACGAACGGCTATTTCGCCGCGGTTAGCGACAAGAATTTTAGAAAACATCAATTTGACTCCTGAAAATAAGAGTACGTTCGCTGCCTGCTCGCGGCAGCAGTCTGTCATTCAAGATCGACAACAAAGAGAAGGCGACCGTAATCGACGATCGTGCCCGGTTCAACCGCCACGCTCGCGATGGTGCCATCGAGAGAGCACTTGATTCGATCCTGAAAACTGATTCCCTTGATCGAGCCAAGGGTCTCGCCTTTTTTGATGCGGTCGCCGACTTTGAGCTGGCGTTCTGCAAACGAAAATGAGCCAACTTTGTCAGACCTGATCTCAACCTGGGTCTTCATGGCACCAGTCCCATTATCAGCCGCTTCCCGGCTATCTTCAGTCACAGCCGCCAAAGCCGGTGCCCTGTCGAGCTGCATTCTGATCTTGTGATCTTCTCCCAGTTCGAGCTCGATGCTGTTGAAGCCGTTCTCATTCATGGCCTCATAGATTTTCCGGATCTGTTCTGCTTCCATGTATTTTGCATCCTGTTAATATGATTTTGCAGGCTCCACATGCTAACACAACCCCGCCCCCGATTCAACCCGCCGGCAACCCTGTATTGTATGCCTATGGAGCAGTCTCTATTTTTGTTGCAAGAGCAGCCAACAGTCTTATTGGTTTCACCAAAGCGATTAGCTTCTTCAAGCTTTGTGCTCAACTTAATTCTTTTGCGAAACGCCACCATTGATAGTAACATGTCGCTTCGGCAGACTAATTATGTTATTCAAAATTTAACCATCTTAGAGCATGTATTCATGGTAACCGCATTTTTTACATTGAGTATTTTCACAGGGTCATTCCTGCTATTTCTCGTTCAACCTATGGTAGGCAAGCTTCTGTTGCCGGTTATGGGTGGAGCTCCGGCGGTTTGGACAGTCTGCATGCTTTTTTTCCAGATGATGCTGTTGGGTGGTTATCTATACGCAGAAAAAACTCTGCGTTATCTTGGCTGTGAAAAGCAATCAGTGTTGCATATTCTGTTTATGACTGCCGGAATTATGATGTTGCCGATCAATATAGATACAAGCACAGCGTCATCAGTTGTCACCGACCCTGCCAGCTGGCTGATAACCAGATTAACCGCATCTATTGGATTTCTGTTTCTGATGATCTCGGCAAATGCCCCACTCCTGCAGAGATACTATTCGCAAGCCGGCCAAAGCGATTCACATGACCCTTATTTTCTTTATGCAGCAAGTAATGCAGGCAGTTTCCTGGCTTTATTGTCATATCCCTTTTTAATAGAACCTATGATGAGCCTGGCAACTCAAAGACATTTCTGGTCAGTTCTTTATTTTATTCAAACTATACTAGTTATTATTTGCAGCATCCTTTTCTGGAATAAGAGCCAAAAAGTTGTTGATCAGCCGACAAAGAGCCTGAGCGAACCTTCTGACCTCCACGCCGTTGTCAGCTGGAGGCAAGCGTTACTCTGGATATTGTGGGGATTTATACCCTGTAGCGCAATGCTGGCTGTAACAACTCACATTTCAACAGACATTGCCTCACTACCTTTGTTATGGGTAATTCCGCTGTCTCTTTATCTGGTCTCCTTTATACTCGTTTTTGCCAAAAGCCCATTTTGGCGTGACATCTGCTGGGACAACTACATGTACCCCGCTGTTATTGTTTCGATGCTCATGTATCGTCTGTACCTGGTGGAACGTATCTGGATAACTATTCCTCTGTGTTGATTCTCAACGAAGCGTCCCGGTATTTTCTCAGAGAATTTTACCATGATCA
>CAZMWO010000073.1:0-11264 GCA_964569565.1 uncultured bacterium
GGTCGTAATAGCAAAACGATTACGAGTTCGATTACGATTACGAGCACGAATGAACGGTCAGGGGAAGGGGATGGCGGGGAGGTCGTTTACTATTATGCCGATGCCGGCGCGATGAAAAGGCTGCGCCTGCAGGTCAACCTTTGAAAAAAGTCTGACCCCGCTGATCTGAATGGCGATGAAGGCACGATAAAAATTATCGGTGCGCTTTGCATACTGATGGCTGAGGCGGTCGGCATTGCGGGCAGCCAGACCGACCGATTCAACAAAATGTATGGTCAACGCCAGATTGCACTGGTAGCGCAATTCCATCTGGCGCAGCTCATGCAGAGCATTCATCGCGAGCAGCTGAACCTTGAGAAAATCCTTACGCGAAGCAGCCAGTCCGCTTTTCCACTGCCAGGCTCGCAGCATTTTGCGCAGATCACGGCGACCGGCGCGATCGAGTATTCCCCTTCGCAGCAGCGACTTATCTGGCGAAGAAATTCCGCTCATCGACACAAAGTCATCGGTCAGAACCGGTATGCCGGCCTTGCGAAATTTCTGCGCCCAGCGGTCGAAAAAGACGGTTAATGGCAGAAGACTGTATTCGAGCGAAGTATAGAGAAGCGAAACATTGGTGGTAGCCCCTTTTGAAACGCCTTCATAATACTTCTTCCGCCCTTTGTTGACCTCTATCGCTTCTTTGACGTGGCTGGTAAATGGCTTCTGTTCATGATCTATGAATTCGGGCGGCAGCGCAGCTGATTGCCGGCGCCCTTCGGCGCTCAATATTTCGAGTCGCCGCGAAAAATTATCGTCGTCGTCGCGTGCAAAGGTCAGCTCAAAAAAACCCGACCAGATCGCCGCTGTGCTTTCGCAGAATTCTTCTGAATCCTGCTGGCTGTCAAAAAAGCCGGTAATACGTGCATCAACCGGCTCATTCTGCCGAGGGTTCTGCAGCTGTTCGAATTTTTGCAACTGCATGAACTGCTGGCGCAGAGATTCTACGCCGGCTTCCTGTGCCAACAGAGCACCACCGGCAAACAATGAGAATGCCAGCGCAAAATTACCCAGCCAGATTTTACCAGATGCACACATGGTACATTCATGATACTGCTAAACAGCTCTTCATACAATCCCCCTTGTCAGCACTGCGAAAGGTTTTATCATTCGGCAAAGTGCTTTGTTGCATTATTGGCATGTGAGAATTATAATTTTCTTTAATTGTATTTGCTTTTGGTCTGTCTTGTTGGAGGATCATCAGTCGTAACAAGTACCAGTGATACAACAAAGGAGATATTCACAATGGGGTCCATATTGGTAGAGATCTGGGATGCTACCGGCAATAAAAAGGTGAAGGCCGAGTTACCAGATGACGAAGCATTGAACCGCATAATCATACTTTTGATCGACAAAATGAATCTGCCCAGATTTACCCCTGACGGGCAGTTGATGAGTTATAAATTCCATCACAAGGCGTCAGGCCGACAGCTGCTCGACGACGAAACCTTCTATCAGGCCGGCGTACAATCAGGTGATGTTTTGAGAATTCAACCCGAAATAACGGCCGGAACGACACCATGAATCAGGATCAGTTCAAAGCTGATCCCGATTCCGATGTGTTGATAATCGACACCAAAAAAGAAGAAAACCGGTTTTCTCGTTTCGAACTGATTCGCTGGTGGGATCAAAAGCGTCTGCAGAATGCCAATATACTGGTTATTGGCGCCGGTGCGCTCGGCAACGAAATTATCAAGAACCTTGCCCTGACTGGCATAGGCAATATTCTGCTGGTCGACTTCGACCAGATTGAGCCTTCAAACCTGTCACGTTCGATTCTGTTCAGGGAAACAGACCGCGGACGCTACAAAGCTGATGTAGCGGCAGAGCGTGCCCGAGAGATTTTTCCCGACATCAATATCAGATCGCTAAGCGTAAACGTAGTCACCGATCTTGGTATCGGCGCATTTTTCTGGGCTGACGTCATACTTGGCGGCCTTGATAACCGCGAAGCACGTCTCGCCATCAATCAAAATTCACTGAGATGTGGCAAAACCTGGATCGATGGAGCTATCGAAGGCCTCAGCGGCATCGCCCGGGTATTCGGTCCTGATGGCCCCTGCTATGAATGCACCATGAGCGAAGTCGACTGGAAGGTGCTGAATGCCCGCAAATCCTGCACTCTGCTGACCAGAGAAGAAATGATGTCGGGTAAAACCCCGACCACACCGACAATTGCCAGCCTGATTGCCGCAGTGCAATGTCAGGAGGCAATCAAACTGCTGCATGGTCTCGAAGTCATCACCGGCAGAGGGTTCTTTTTTGAAGGCCTGAGCTTTTATCAGGATATCATCACTTATAAACGCAAAGCTGAGTGCTTCTCGCATGAGACTTATAAACCGGTAGTCGAACTCGACGCCGAAGCTCGCAAACTGACGCTGGGTGAAGCTCTCAAAGTTATCCATAAAGATCTGGGTGAGAATGCGGTGATGGAACTGCGGCATGAGGTTTTGACCGGCTTTTCCTGCTCAGATTGTAGCGCTGATGTTGAATACCACTCGTCGCTCGGGCGGGTAAACGAAGCCGATGCAGTATGCCCGGACTGCGGCAAACAACGATTTCCGATCATGTCACATCAGTTTGACAGCAGCTCAGAATGGCAGGACATGACTCTTTCTAAGCTGGGAATACCTGATTTCGATGTGTTTATCGGCAGCGATGGTGAACGACAGATTTATTATCTTTTGAATGGTGATCGTGAGAGAGTTCTTGGACCTCTTACCAACAAGGTGAAGCCATGACCCAGGACAACACTAAGGGCAACAATCAGCCTGCCGTCGAAGGACTTGATTTTCACGGTGATTACACGGTTAATCAGACAAAACGCAAGCCTTTTCCTGGCCGCAGCGTTATCGAACCGAGGGTAATGATCGACCCCGATGTATATGCCGAAATCAAAAAGCATGCGGAAGAGACTGTCGCTGTCGAGCAGTGCGGCGTGCTGGTCGGCAACACCTGCCAGGACGACGTGGGAAAATACCTGGTAATCAATGGCAGCATCAGAGGCAAACACGCGCGCAACGAGGGCGCCCAGGTGGTTTTCACGCATGAAACCTGGGATTACATTCACTCGCAAATGGAAGCGAATTTCAAAGGCCGCGCAATCGTCGGCTGGTATCACACACACCCCGGCTTCGGCATCTTCCTTTCCGACATGGATAAATTCATTCAGGACTATTTTTTCAATCAGCCATTTCAAGTAGCGCTGGTAATCGATCCGACATCAGCAAAAGAAGGACTTTTTGCCTGGATCAACGGCAAGACAACCGCTCTCTCGCGCTGCTGGATTGGCGATGAAATGCGCAAACTCACACAGGGGCCTGTGGGCACCGAAAAGAATTTCGAAAAAATGCCGATGGTTGAACCGGCGCCGCAACATTATAGCAGCGACTCGCCAGCTTATGTAAAAATCGAAAAGGCCGATTTGCAGGCTTCCGGTCGGCCTCCCTTGCTGATGATAGCGCTGGCTTTTTTCATTGGTGTTTCGCTTTCGCTCTTCACGCTGCGGAGCACTTTTTATCATGCAGCACTGACAGCGGCCAGAGCCGAAACCCGCGAGCTTCTCGGAGCCTGGGCAGCCGACACCGCGGCAGCTGAAGAATTTAAACTTCTGCACGGAAAAATTGCGGCATTTTCAAAAAAGTATGAAGCCTTACCCTCGACCGCAGAAGAGTATGCTGCCATCAGCGCCAGCTTTACTGCTGACCTTAACGACTTTGTCGCCCGCATGAGCGAGATAGCCACCGCTACCGCCAACCGGCGAAACCGTGTTCAGAATGCACTTGAATCTGTATCCAGCCAGCCAGTCCGAACTCTGGAACAATCCGAACAGGTCGTAAACAGGTTACGAGAAGCCATGGCTGAGAGTATTCTGATACAGATCATGCCATATCTTGCCTCACTGTCAGCGCAACCGCTCGACATGAACCGCATTCGTGAAGCACAACCGCTTGTAAAGCACATCATACAGCTGGATCCGAGACTGGAGCCTGGATTAAGAGAGAAGCTGCCCTGGCTGTTTTTCTGACGAAAAACGCGCAAGAGCAACAGGGAGGAAATAATGGCAGAAGAAGTAAACATAGTAATTACCAAAACAGAGCTGAGAAACCCTCAGATCGAAGACATGCTGATGGCCCAGCAGGCTGCCAAACGCCAACTATCACCGGCAGAACGTGCTCCGGTAGAGACCTCGATCTGGATGAATCCGGTGTTTTACACTGCAGCGGCCGGATTTATCGGGGCATTTATCGCATGGGCAAGCGTCGAACCATTCGTAACTGATCCCGTCTCAAAAGAAGAAAGCGGCCCTGTTCTTCTGGTCATGCTGGTTGTTGTGCCAGCCATTATCGGGCTTTTTGTCGGCCTGATCGAAGGCATTATGTCGCGCAACTTTTCGAAAGCGTTGCGTTGCGGCGGCATCGGCGTTGGCATCGGATTTGTCTGGGGTATTCTCGGCACAATGCTTGGCGGTTTTGTCATGAATCTGGTTAAGGCTGTAGGGTTGCCGTTTTTTATTACAGAAGCCCCCAAAATAGACCCCGCTGACCCTCTCGGGTTCCTCACTCCCGGAATCGTCTTTATTCTGATCAGTTCACGCGCCATAGCCTGGACAATCGTTGGTGCCGGTATGGGCGTCGGGCCGGGAGTCGCCCTCAAATCTAAAAAGTTGTTACTCAACGGCATTGTTGGCGGCCTTCTTGGCGGTTTTCTGGGAGGTCTGCTCTTTGACCCGATCGGCTTTTCGCTCACCAAACTCGGAATTTCAGATTCCGGCGGGGCCAGCCGCATGATCGGTTTCTGCACCATTGGCATGATGGTCGGCGTTTTCATCGGCCTCATCGAAAATCTTACCAAGGATGCCTGGCTGATCATGAAAACCGGGCCACTGCGTGGAAAACAGTTTGTCGTCTACCACAACCCAACGATCATCGGCAGCTCGCCCAAATGCGACGTCTATATCTTCAAGGATCCAGCTGTTGAGCCGCATCATGCTGAGCTTCGACAGCTCGGCAGCAAGTTCGAAATACTCGACAAGGGAAGTCCGCAGGGAGTATTTGTAAATTCTCAGCGGGTTACCAAGAAAATACTTGAGAAGGGCGATATCATCGTTATTGGCGAAAGTCTTCTCGAGTTTCAGCAGAAGGACAGATCATGAACACTATCTCGCCTGCCTCCCGCGCAGGCTCTCCCAGAAAAGCGCCGCCCAAAAACACCAGGGTGCAGGTTTCACCAGTCTCACCCTCTGATGAGCACCTCGGCAAGCTCTGCTCAACCTGTGGCGCAGCAATTCTAAGCAGCGACACCATCGCAATCTGCCCGGTATGTTCGCAACCTTATCATTATGACTGCTGGAAGGAAATCGGCGGCTGCGGCACTTATGGCTGCACGGCGGCTCCAGTCGCAACCATTAAAGAAGCCGTAGAGGAAGACGTATTCACGCCGGGCTGGACCGCTGAAAAAAAGTGCCCTGAATGCGGCTCCAGCATTATTGCCAATGCGCTGGTCTGCAAAGTCTGCCGTGCCTCTTTTCCGACTGAGCGTCCGATGACCAGAGAAGAATGGCAAGATCGTGAATATGACGAAAAAGATATGCACAAGGTCAAGACCACCGTAATCACACAATTCATTCTCAGCACTCTCGGCTGCCTGTTCTTCATAATGTTACCCATCAACCTCATTGCTTTTTTTACCGACAGCTGGAACTTCAGGGTCAAACGGCTTCCCCCCACCCTCAAGGTTCTGTTTTATGCATCTCTTGCCATTTCCGGCCTCTGGACTGCCATAGCAGCAGTCTTTCTACTTTATTCAATGGTGTTTTCATGAACTCACAAAATCAGGGTGAACAGATAACAGTTGACAGTCTCAGAGCCGGTACGACCTGCCCGTCTTGCCTGCAGCCTATTCAGGAGGGTGAAATCGCTCTGATCTGTAACAAATGCGGTTCTCTCAACCACGAGGTCTGCTGGCAGCGTCAGGGATGTGGCAGCTATCACTGCCAGACCGCTAATTCAAGGGCTTTCTCAAGCGATTCAGTAGACATTGTAATTACCAAAAATGATCTGGAATCACTCAAGGAACTGCCCAGAAACGCCCGGCATGGCACTGCCGCCATCGCCCACGAAATTGCAAAACAAAAGGAAACCGGCTGGGCGCCTCTTTCTATTGTCGCGCTGGTTCTCGGCATGGGCTCTCTTGGCGTGAGCCTGGTCAATCTGACGACAGAATCTTCTGCTGCAGGACAGATGGGCTATTTTCTCATCGCCGCAGGCGGCTGCGTGCTGTCAATTCTGCTGGGCGCACTTTCAGCCGCCACCTTTCAGAGTAACAGTGGTAAAAAGGGCCTGCTGTTCTCATTTGTCGGCATGGGCGGTGGCATTCTTGCCATGGTCCTGACGGTATACCCTCTGGTAAACTCTGCAGAGGGCCCGGGCGAAAGCTTCAAACTCGACATGAAACAGGTTGCCGAAACAATACGCTCAGCTTCACCAGGCATCAGAGGCCCTCTGATGGCTAATGTTCACATCAAGTCCGGTTCTGGCCTCAGGGCTGGCACCGGCTCAGGTATCACACTCTGCAATCGTGACAATTTCACCTATATTCTCACCAATGCGCATGTTCTCAGCCTTGGCGTAAGTGTAGCCAATCTCCAGGCACTTGAAAAAATAGCACGCGACATCGAAGTTACCTTTTATTCTGGCGAAACCGTCAAGGGGACTCCGATCTGGCTTGCACCCGACAAAATCGATCTGGTTCTGTTGCGGGTAACAACGCCGGAAGGCTTTGTGCCTACTCTCAAATACCAGCGTGGAAGGCCTCTGACCATGGGCCAGCGGGTTTTTGCCATCGGTAACCCGGTCGGACTCAACTGGACATACACCGAAGGGGTTGTCTCTGCATTGCGCAAGAACAGTTTCGGCACCAGAGATCTGACAGTAGTTCAGATTCAGACTCCGCTAAATCACGGAAACTCAGGTGGCGGGCTCTACGATCTCGATGGTTATCTGATTGGCGTAAACACCTGGATTTATGCCAAAACCGTTACCGAAGGGCTGAATTTTTCAATTGCAATCGATGAATTCTTTCAGTTACTTGAGCCGGAATGGGTAGACGTTCTGGCTTTACCCGGCACAACCTTACCTGCCGAGAAGGAAAAACAGGAATGAGTATCAGACACAGACGCCTGCAATCAGACTACGCCAAAATCGTTGATACCTTCAAAGAGGGCGGACGCATACAAATTAAAGCTGCCAACGGTAATCCGCCCGAAAAATACCAGATCGAATTTCTGATCAACAGCCTGGTCATGAAACCGGACGGTTCGGTTACGGTAAAAAACAACCACATTGCCGAGATATATCTGACAGCTTCATATCCGCGCCAGCCACCCCAGTGCCGCATGCTGACACCGGTTTTTCACCCGAATATCGCGCCGCACGCGATTTGCATTGGCGACCACTGGGCAGCAGGCGAATCTCTGCCGCACCTTATCGTGAGAATCGGCGAGATGCTGTCTTTTCAGAGCTACAACCTGAAAAGCCCTCTCAACGGCGAAGCAGCCAAATGGGCAAGCAAAAACGCCAACAGGTTTCCGATAGACAAAATGGACTTCTCGGCTTACTACGAAGCGGGAGAAAAGGTTCTGTCAGAATCACAGGCAAAACAGATCGATGAGAACAGCACAATGAGCTGTGCCAATTGCGGAGCGCAGGTGCAGGGATCGCAGATTATTGTCTGCTCTTCGAAACATCCGGTCTGTGCAAGTTGCGCCATGAAGTGCTCAGCCTGCGGCCAGCAGATTTGCCTCAAGTGTGTCACCAGTATCTGTTCTGCCTGCAAACAGATTATCTGTGTGCATTGTCACACCAAATGCCAATCATGCAAGGTTGACCTGTGCCCGACGCACGCAGTAAAATGCCATGTATGCGGCGCTTCCAGTTGCCATGACTGCAGTGTTGACTGCGCTGTATGCGGCAAAGCAACCTGTCTGGACCACATCAAGCTTGTTGCCGAAACCAGCGATTACCGATGCTCTAAATGTTTCGCTTGATTTTTCTGTTCTTTTGCTCATACTAAAATGTTATAAGTTCACGGAAAGGCGGAGAGAGATATGGCCAGTGTTTTCTGCAAAAAATGCGGTGAGGAAGTTGAGATCCCGGAAGGAAGACGATCGCAGTTCATTACCTGTCCTCAATGCAAAAGCGCTGTACCGATCTCAGTTCAAGGCGCCCCCACAACCAGTCGACCGGCAGCTCCGGCCGGTGTTTCCGCCGCGCCACCGGCACCGCGACCTTCTGCAGGAGCCCCGTCTGTCGGCAGTGAGCCCCTGCCCGAGCTGATGAAGGCCAACAAGCGTGTAGCCGGCCAGCCATGCGCTGTGTGTGCCAGGATAATAAATCTTGGTGAACCTATTCACAACTGCCCGACCTGCCACTCTATCAACCATGATGCATGTTGGAAGCAGAGCGGCGGCTGCCCAACCTGCGCCAGTTCACGTCCTTCTGCGCACGCAGCACCCGGCAGAAGCCCTGCCAGTGGCGGGTTCGACGATATGGACGGAGTTATGGCCAAACCGGGTGCGCCCGGCGGAGTCAACATGGTTCCCTGTCGTTGGTGCAAGGAACCCATAATGCGCGGAGCCCGCAAGTGCAAGCACTGCAACGAGTTTCAGCGTGACGAAGACCGCGAAACAAACACAAAAGCATTCGAAGAAAATGCCGAGCTGTCTGCCACAGACTGGATCGGGGTTCTTTGCTGCCCCATCATCGCTTTTATTCAGGGTATAATCTACTCAGCCCAAGGCAACCCGAAGGGCAAAAAGCTTATGGCCTATAGTGCAATTTCAATGGCTATTGGCGCCCTGGCCAACGCCGGCCGGTGACCGGTCAGGAAGAAACAATCAGCGTTCTCGAAAAGCGTTTTCGAGCCCATCAGTGGGTTCAGCTGCTTTTCGCCACCGTAATGGTCGTTCTACCCTTTTTTCTTGCCCCGGCGTATCCGGGCGAAGAGCGGGTAGCACTCTGGAATTGGCGCATACCTCCGGTTTGTCCGCACCGCGTTCTTTTTATGCACAGTTGCCCGGGCTGCGGCCTGATTCGCAGTTTTACCGCTCTGGCACACGGCCAGTTCGGCGAGTCTTACGCCTATCACCGCCTCGGAATTCCGCTATTTCTGATAATTGCACTTCAGATACCATTTCGGCTTTACCTGCTGAAAACCGGCTCTCAGGGCTATACAAAACAGATCGAGACAATTATCTACCGGCCTGTTCCATTTTTAATCGCCATACTGGTCATAAACTGGCTGATATCGGTTTGGGCCTGAGCTGTAGACTGACTCAGTAAGTAAATCAATGCTTTATCTGATGTAAAATTTGCGTTAACATAACGGCATGAAACAAAAAATACTGTTCGTTTTGAGTGGAATTCTGTTGTTCGCAGTTGTCCTGATGTTGCCGGGCTGCCAGCAGCAACCCAGACTGACCTTCATGGTCGGCGGCGCGCCGAACGAACTCGCTTTTTTTGAAGGCCTGCTCGCTTCGTTTACTGCCGAAACCGGCATAGAAGTATCCATGATCAGGCAGTCTACCGACTCGACTCAGCGCAAACAGGGTATTCTGCTGGCACTGCGTGGACATCGGCCTGACCCTGACGTGATGCTGCTGGATGTTGCCTGGATCGGGCAGATTGCCGCTTCAAAGTGGCTCGAACCGCTTGAAAGTTATGGTATAAACCGGCACGACTATTTTACCAGTATCATTGAGCTCGCCGACACATACGAAAGCCAGTTGATCGGCCTGCCCCTGTATATAGACGGCGGCCTGCTCTACTATCGCCGCGATCTTCTGCAGAAACACGGCTTTGCCGACCCGCCACAGACATGGGCTGAACTGCGGCAGATGGCCGAAAAAATTGTGCCGGTTGAACGTAAGCAGAACCCGAATTTCTGGGGCCATGTCTGGCAGGGAGCACAATACGAAGGATTGATCTGCAACGCCCTTGAGTTCTTCACTTCAGCCGGTGGCGGCTTTTTTAACGGCACCGCGACACCGGTTCTAGATCAGCATGCCAATATCGAGGCGTTGCGCTATATGAACGAACTGATCCATAAACAGCCGATTTCGCCACCAAATACCTTTACCGACATGAAAGAAGAAGAGGTCAGAATGCACTTTCATAACGGCAACGCCCTGTTTGAACGAAACTGGCCCTATGCCTGGGGCTTGCACAATGCCTCCGATTCGCCGGTACAGGGTAACGTCGGTATTGCACCACTGCCCGGCTTTGTCGCCGGCAAAAGCGCATCGACGCTCGGGGGCTGGCACATCGTCATGTCGAAATTCTCCGATAAAAAGCCCGAGGCCGCCAGTCTGATCAGGTATCTGACTTCGGCACCAGTGCAGAAAAAACTGTCGCTGAAACTCGGCTGGAACCCCGGCCGCGTCGATGTTTACGAAGACGAAGAGGTTCTGGCCGCAAATCCGGCACTTAAAGATCTCAAACAGGTTTTTAACAACGCCGTGCCAAGACCGATCATTCCTTATTATTCGAATGTTTCGCAGATTCTGCAGAAGCATGTAAGTGCTGCCCTGGCCAATCGCGCTACCCCTGAAGAATCGCTGAAAAAGGCACAAAACGAAGTGCAGGAGATGATAAAAAGTTATGGCATCAGATAATTTTCTGCAGCAATACGAAAAAGGCGAGGTGCGCACCGCCTGGATACCAGCCTGTTTCTCGATGTTTCATATCTGCCCGAACAGTTTGTCGGGTTACGCAATTACATCGACCTGTTGAGTTCACCTGACTTCTGGCAGGCTCTTCGCTTTACTCTGGCTTATACGGTAGCAGCAGTCACTCTTGAAGCCTTCTTCGGCGTGATGTTTGCGCTGTTGCTCAACGAAGCATTTCCCGGGCGTGGGCTGCTCAGAGTTGTGATATTGATTCCCTGGGCAATCCCCACAATAGTATCAGCTCGCACCTGGCAGCTGATCTACGAGTATACCTACGGTGTCATGAACTATCTGGTAGTGAACAGCGGCCTGGTATCTGAACGCATAAACTGGATGGGCACCGAGTTTGGTGCCTTCTGGGCGCTGGTTTTCGCCGATGTCTGGAAAACCACGCCATTCGTCGTACTGATACTGCTCGCCGGCCTGCAGGCTATACCAGAAGACATCTACCAGCAGGCGAAGGTCGATGGCGCCGGCCTGTTCAGGCGCTTTTACAAGA
>CAZMWO010000074.1:0-805 GCA_964569565.1 uncultured bacterium
ATACTGATGATGAGATTTTTGGCGATGCGGCGGCGCTGCTGCAGATGCTTTGCGAAATAAGGCAACAGGACGAGGTCAAGGAGGCCGAAGTTGGAGAGAACACTGCAGAAATTTTATGATCTGTTACCGGAAAGCCTGCGCTCGATTGCGGCGCGCTACGACCAGCCGCTCGACCGTGCCACGGCCGATTATCTGCATGACGAACTCAGATCATACCGCAACCAGGCTGCGGCTGAGAGCCTCAAGAACGGCTGTATCGACATCGAACTTGTCGATCGCATGGTCGCGGCTTTGAATAAGCTGCTTACAGACTTCAGTCGTTTCGATGATGCCGAAAAAATGGTAATCTCAGCCGCAGTTCGCTATTTTCTCGACAGCGAAGACGCCCAGCTAGATTTTTCTGACCGTTTCGGCTTCGATGACGACCTGGCGGTGCTGAACGCGGCTCTGCTGGCCATCGGCAAAGAAGACATGATAGTGATACGCAGCTAATCCTCTGTCACATAGAGTGATAGGATTCGCTGTCATTGCGAGGAGGGCGTCAGCCCGACGAAGCAATCCCATTGGCAGAAGGATTGCTTTGAACACACATTCAAATGTGACAGAGGCTGGCGTTATGGTGTGTTGAGCAGGTCGACGGTCTGCTGAATCGCTTCAATTATGATGTCGATCTGCTTTTCGTCGGGGTTGCTGTTCGGGCCATAAAGCCTCTGCAGGCGGTCGAGCATGTTGAGAATTTTCTGCGCTTTTTCGGGGTCGGTGCGCTTGTAATACTGGTAGGCTTCTTTCAGAGTCATCGGCGAGT
>CAZMWO010000074.1:815-11165 GCA_964569565.1 uncultured bacterium
TCAGTCTGACGTTTTCGATAAAGCCTTTCGGGTCGAATGCCACGAAGTAGGTAAGGGTATGGGCCGGATCACTGAAATAGTCTGTGCCACGCAGATCGGGGCGAACGCGTTCTATAGCATCCTGAGCGTATTCATTAAGGGTTTTGCCGTCTTTACCGATTCTGGTGCGGCCGAAACGCTCGATCAGCATGCGATTTGAGCGCTGGTTTTTATCGACCGCAGTTTCCGGCGGCTGCGACAGCATCTCTTTGAGCTTGTCGACTGACTTCTCGAAGTTTTCCTGCAGATTCAGATCGGGCAAGCTTTCATACCAGTTTCTGGCCGCGTCACGGTCAAATTGCAGCGCTTCTGATGCGGTCTGCCTCAGGTAGTAATAATAGTTTTCAAGGCGCGCGGAGCTTGCTGCTGCTCCGTTCGTCAGCAGCAGAACTATCAATACAGCTGCTACCGGTGCTTTATTCATGCGTCTTTTCGGTAGCGGCATACCAGGTGTTACCTTGGCGCGAAGCCAGCCAGCGCATGTTCTGGTCGAAATAAACTTCGGTGTCGGGCGGTTTTATACCCATCAGATTGCAGGGTGTGCGCCAGACCGAGGTGCCGAGAAGGCCCCAGGCAAGTTCGGCGCTTGTATTCAGGCTATTGAGACAATCAGGCAGCAGGGTCGCTCCACCAAAAAGATTGCCGTCGGGCAGGCAGCAGCGCCGGCCGCATTTGCTCAGGTGCGTTCCGTAAAGTTCGTGCTCTCCGTCGGCCAGTCCGGCAGGGGCTACGGCATCCGAAACGAAGATGATCTGACTATTTTCGTGCATGTTGCAGGTGAGGCGGAGAATTTCGGGCGCAACGTGTTCGCAGTCTCCGATCAGTTCTATGCTGAGATCGCGCCGACCCATGATGAAGCTGAGCATATTTGCCTGGCGATGATGGAAACCAGGCATGGCGTTGAATAAGTGGGTTACGTGTCTGGCGCCCGCCTCTACTGCCATCTCGGTCGTTTTCCAGTCGGCGGCGGAATGGCCCAGCGCTGTGATGACGCCCATTTCGCTTGCCCTGCTGATGAATTCCAGCGCACCCGGCAGTTCCGGGGCAATGGTGATGAGTTTGATCAGACCGTCTGCTGCTTTCTGCCACTTCTCCAGCAGCTCAATCGATGGCTTCATCAGAAAGTTTTCCGGGTGGGAGCCACGTCTGGATGGCGCAAGAAAAGGACCTTCGAGATATATGCCATGCATGATCGGCAGTGTCTGTCTTGATCTGGCGACTTTGGCGATGTCAGACAACGCTTTAAGGCGTTGTTCTTCGCCGCAGGTTATCAATGTCGGAAAAACACCGGTCAGACCGGTGACCAGAAGTTGGTCGAGCATGGCTTCTATCTTGTCGCAATCGCCGAAGGCGAAGTCCCAGCCGAATGCGCCATGAAAATGTATGTCGATGATGCCGGGCAGTTTGAAGCCATCTACCGGATAATCGATGCTTAGTTTGTCCTGAGGGTGAATGAAAGTGTTACGCACCAGATAATCAGGTGTATGCCTGCTCTCGATATATGCTTTGGTCATGTCTCTGCTCCTGGATCCAACCATGAATATGTCATGCGGAAATTATAATGATTTTTTGTGGTGCTGCAAACTACCAGTTGCCGCCGAATTTTTTCTGGGCTGGCGAGAGGGCGCCGGGTTCTGCCAGAGTATCTATCTGAGGCTCAGTCAGTTCGCTCAGTATTTTTCCCGGCCTTTTGAATGGCGTTGCGACAAAGTTCGAAATAAACCGGCCGCGACTGGTGAAGATGTTGAATCTGATCCAACGTACCCACCAGTCACGCTTGCGCCGGCCGAGAACCGTGTGCTTGTGCTCAACCACACGCAGGGTTTTGCCGGGTGCAACGGTTACCGGCGCCCGGTTTTCGAACCAGTTTTCGCCGAGAGCATCGATCTGGTGCCCGCGCCAGGTGTCTACGGTCACTCCGGTTACGATCAGTGGTATCAGGTTGTCGTCGTTATAGACATCGAGACATTCGCGCACGCTGTAGTAATCGTATCTGAGACGGCTTACCTCCGCGCGCGCGATGAAGCGCAGCGGCAGATCGTAGGTTTTGCCAGGTTCTGCCGCTGTTGCAATGGCTGTGATCAAGAAAAAGCCGACCCATGCCATGGCAAGGGCCGGCTTAAGGTTCGCTTTCATCGGCAGATCAGCTGCCTTTAATCTTTTGCGCGAGTTCGTGGCCGAGTTCCCGGCATTTCTCGAGGTCTTCGGCGCTCGGATTGAACTGGCATCTAACAGATGGAACGACCACTTCAATGCCTGCTTCCTGCAGACCGGCTTCGATACGTTTGGTGCCTTCGCCGCTCCAGCCATAAGTCCCGAAGGCGGCACCGATCTTGTTGCGGAACTTGAGCCCGCGCAGTTCTTCAAGATAGAGCGCGAGAGTCGGCACTATGCCGTTATTCAGCGTCGGACAGCCGAGCACCACGGCCTTTGAAGTCAATACGTCAGTCATGACATCGTGCATATCGGCACCACCGGCGTTGAACATGCGGTAGCTGATGCCTTCTGCGGCCAGGCCGTCACCAATTGCGCGGCCCATTGCTTCTGTGCCACCCCAGATGGTGTCGAAAACGATGACGGCAGCCTCGCGGTTGACGCCTTTCGACCACTCAACGTATTTCTCGACGATCTGGCCGGGATTCTGGCGCCAGCACAGCCCGTGTGCCGGGGCAATGATCGCCAGTTCCCAGCCCAGTTTGCTGAATTCTTCGACCTTTTTGAGTATCTGTGAAGAGTAAAGGGTTAGAATGCAGGCAAAATACTTTTCGGCTTCGAACCAGAGGCCTTTCTGATCGACCTGATCGACAAAGCGCTCGGGGCTGGCAAAATGCTGGCCGAAAGCATCGGTAGAGAACAGTATTTTGTCTTCTGGGCAGTAGGTGAACATACTGTCGGGCCAGTGCAGCATCTGGGCTTCGAAAAAGCGCAGGGTGCGCCGGCCGATATTGATGCTGTCGCCGGTTTTAACGACGTTGATGTTCTCGACCTGGGGGTGATGGCGCTTGATCGATATCTGCCCACCGCGACTTGCGTAAATCTGCAGCTTCGGGTTGCGGGTGTAAATTTTGGTCAAGGCACTGGCGTGGTCTGGTTCGGCGTGGTTGATCACCAGTATGTCGAGGTCTTCGATTTTTACGAATTCTTCGATATGGTTGATAAGATCATCGGCGTGCGACACTCTGACGAGGTCGATCAGAACCTTTTTTTCGTCGTTGATAAAATATGAATTGTAACTGGTGCCATGGCGAATCGACAGTTCATGGCCGTGAAAGTGCTCTTTGCTCCATTCGAGGGCTCCTACCCAGTAAATGTCTTTGCAAATCTGCTGTTTCAATGATTGTCTCCTTATTGTGATTATTTTATCAACAAAAATCTAGCATAAAGTTGCTTTTAGTCAAACTATTATGTACATTTAAACAGACTGGCGTTCTTAGATGTCGTTATTGCCAGGTGCCTGTCGTGATCTTATTGTCAGGGGAGCCGAAATGCAAATTATTCTGGCCGGACTGCTGGTTCTAATCATACTGGTCGGTCTTTATCTGATCAGCCTGTTTCCATTCATGACTTTCATGAACTGCATATCTGCCAACGTCCCGATTTCAGCTGTGCAGCTGGTAGCCATGCAGCTGCGCAATGTTCCGACCAACGTTATCGTCGAGGCATACGTGCGTGTGCGCAAAGCCGGAATTCCACTCGGCCTCGATCGCCTCGAAGTTCATTATCTCTCGGGCGGAAATATGCACAAGGTCGTTCAGGCACTCATCAGTGCCAAAAACTCGAAGATCGATCTTGATTTTGAGCGTGCTGCTGCTATCGACCTCGCCGGTCGTGATGTCGAAGATGCGGTCAAGATGTCGGTTCACCCGCGTGTTATCAAAACTCCAGATATTCACGGTATCGCCAAAGATGGTATCGAACTGATCGTAATGGCCAATATCACAGTGCGTTCAAACCTCAAAACCATGGTTGGTGGCGCCGGTGAAGATACGGTTCTCGCCAGAGTCGGTGAAGGTATTGTCTCAGCCATAGGTTCTGCGGACACTCACCAGGTGATTCTCAACAAACCCGAGATTCTCAGCCAGAAGATCATCTCGGCAGGCCTCGATGTTGGCACTGCATTCGAAATTGTCTCTCTCGATATTTCTGATATCGATGTCGGGCGCAATATCGGTGCCTATCTGAAAAATGCTCAGGCCATCGCCGATAAGAAAGTTGGCGAGGCCAAGGCTGAAGGTCGCCGTGCCCTCGCCATGGCGCTTACCCAGGAGAACAAGGCCGCCGAACAGGAAGCGAAAGCGAACTTGGTTCAGGCCGAAATGAAGATTCCGCATGCGATTGCCGACAGCTTCAGAAAAGGCAAAATCGTAGTTAAACGCAAAAAGAGACAGACACCGACCGACCGCAGCGGACTGGGGTTTGGCGATGACGCAGGATGAGATAAAGCTCACGCGTGAGCAGCTTGAAAAAATGAATCGCCTGCACCGGCGGGAGCTGCGACAGATCAAAAATATGTCGGAAGCCCAGTTTCAGGCTTTCCGGCGTAACTTTTCGTTTGGCCAGCTTGCCGATATTACCCGTGAAGAAGCGCATGCATTGTTGACATCGATGCTTGCTCTCAACCTTCAGCTGCTTTCCGATCTCGGCCCCAGTTCGGGTGCCACTTACCAGAACCATATCGACAGCTGAAGGTTCTTAAGCTTATAAACTGCCGGGGGCTGGCATCGCTGCCGGCGCAAAAGTCTGTGTGGCAGAATCAGAGGCCGGTGCAGACAGGTCGGTGTAGGTAGCCGGGGTTATAACCGGTTCTGCTGAAGAAGCGGTTTCATCCTGTTTCTGAATTACGGGCGGTGTTTGTGATGCCGTGCCTGCGGTAGCGCTGCCATTGCCGTTCGTTTCTGAATGTGTCTGCAGGTCATGAGCTTTTGGAGTTGGCGGAGGTACGGTCGGCGCCGTGGTCTGGAACAAAATGATGTTGTAGGCCAGGTAAACTGCTATCAACAGGGCACCTTCTGCTCTGACTATGCGCATGCCGGTCGACATGATCGGCAACACGCCAAGACTTACTACTACCATCAGAGGAATGTGAATGCCGAGCATGTTTGGCGACACAGCCAGAACCTGGGCTTCAGGGGTTGTGTTGAACCATGCGATTGTCGCAGCACAGCCAACAATACCTAGAATATTGAAGATGTTCGAGCCGACGACGTTGCCAAGTGCAATCTCAGACTGGCCTTTGCGGGCAGCGACGACCGAAGTTGCCAGTTCTGGCAGCGACGTGCCGATGGCAATGAGGGTAAGGCCGATTACTTCGTCAGAGAGTCCCAGGGTTCGGGCAATATCAACGGCTCCTCTTACCAGCACTTCAGAGCCGATAACCAGGCCGATCATGCCGGCAATCAGATAAAAAACATTAGTTGTTGTCGTTGGCATTGCTTCAGGCTCTGCAGTGAAATCGTCACATTTTTCTGCGATCTCTGCTGCAATAGAGCTTTCTTTGCGGCTCCAGTAGTAGCTAAGCCCGGTATAAGCGATGAACATGACGAACATGACAATGCCTTCGGCAGGTGTGATCACATTCGCAGTGTAAGCCATATACCACATTACAAGCGCTGTAACTATCATTATCGGAGTTTCGCGGCGTACCATCTCACGACTGCATTGAATTGGCTTGATAAGTGAAGCAATGCCAAGAATCAATGCCGCGTTCATGATGTTAGAGCCGACGACGTTACCGAGTGAAAGGGCCGGGTTGCCTTTGATTGCCGCATTTACGCTGACCACCATTTCAGGCAGTGAAGTGCCGGCTGCAACTATGGTAAGCCCGATGACGGTTTTGCTGACGCCAACGTTCATGGCAAGGTTGGAAGCGCCTTCTACCAGTTTGTCGGCAGCATAAGAAAGTATGATAAATCCGATGATGCAAAGAATGATGCTGAAAGCCATAAGCCCGATGCTCCTGATAACGCTTCGAGGGTCACAAAACTGCTGCCATTTTAGACGGGTTTATGGGTGAACGCAATAAAAATCTGTAGAGCGGCATTATAACAAAGGCCCGTCTGTGGCGGGCCTGTTATCTGAGAGAGAAACCTCTACTGGCTAAGCGTTTGTACAGTAAGCTTCTGCTTCTGTATTTTCGACAGTCGGGGTGAATGTATGAGTGTTCGCCCACCATGCCAGATAGGAAGCCACATATAGAACTAAGAACCAGCCCCAGAAAATTACAAATTCAGTAAAGAAAGCAGCGTCGACTATGAGTTTGCCGATAAAGAATACTTCTATCAGCAACAGGTGAGTTACTCTGAAATGAACGGTCTCACGCATATCCTTGAGAAAATGCAGAGTCGAAATCGAGTCGTTCTCTGTAGTTATGAACAGAGAAGATGCAATGACGACAAGAAGCGAATTGATCAGAGTCTGCAGGAATTCGGGGCCGGCCAGGTTGCCGATGCCAAAATTGATTCGTATTGCTGCCGGCAGTATGCCGTCGGCAAAACCTTTCCATAAAACGAAAAGCAGAAACGGGTAAACCAGGAACCAGAGTGCATTTTCAATGGTTTCCATGCTTTTGTTTGAGTAATTATGTGAGCTGTGCCCACTTATCAGATCGTTAACCACCAGCGTGCAGGTTTTCTGGAGGCGGCTTTTCGTCTGTTGCGAAAGATCGTTGTAAAAATCTGCCATTGCCGGTTTGGGTTTAATGCTGGCATTCTTATGCTCTGTGACCTCATCAGCTTCTGCATCTCCAGCCTGTTTTTCGAGTTCTCTGGTCAGCGCGCGGGCATGCATGGCGAAAAGATCTTTGCTGCACATTTCGGCAATGTCAAGAAAGCTTTTGCCGTTGTCGTCCAGCTGGTGTGGGCTGGCTTTGTGGTTCAGCAATACAGCTGCGCATCTGAAGTGACCTTTCATGGCTGTCATGTGCAGGGCGGTCATGCCGAGCAGATTACGGGCGCGCAGATTACTGCCACCTGCAATGAGAACTTCAATTGCTCTGTAATAGCCTTTTTTGGCGGCAATGTGAAGAGGGGTGTTGCCTTCTTTGTTGGCAAATTCAGTTTTGGCGCCGGCTTCGATCAATCTGGCCATTATGGCATGCGCGTTGTTACGTGCCGCTATGTGTAAGGGGGTCTCTTTCTGGAAAGTGCGCAGGTTTACGTCGATACCGTTCATTATAAAAATGGCTACGGCAGCTTCGTTTCTGCTGCGGCAGGCTTCGTGCAGAGGTGTCCAGCCAAATTCGTCGGCATTGTCGGCTCTGGCGCCGCGTGACAGCAGTTCAGATATAGTTTCGGCATCGGCGCTCCTGGCCGCATGATGCAGAAGAGTCTCGTTCTGATAATTCTGTTCAAACAACATATCAGGTTCCTGGTCGAGGTAGAATCTCACGAGATCAGCATCGGAACCTGCAATTGCTCCGGTTATTTTGTCCCACATCTCAGGCCTCCCGTGTCTGCTTTTGCAGAATCTTATGTGCTTGTCGTTGTATTCCGTAAATTAGATTTGCGGAATGGGCAAATAGTGTGCCATTATAGTTGTGCCGCTCTGGCAGGATCATTGGTGCTATGCAACATATTTATGCCAGTTAATTGGCAGCAAGTTGCCAGTCTTTTTACAGCACTGTACTGATCGCTTCGTTAAGGTGCGATGCTTCGCATGGTTTTCCTCCTGTGTGCATAGTAGACTGATCTGATGATCTTCGATTCTGATATGCAATCTAAATGCCAGGGAAATCTGGAAAAACCACAAAACTTCTGACTATGCCAGAGCACTGTCAGAAGCTCTAATTTCGTCTGAACACCAGAACCGCCCGCCAGGCCTGTTTTTGCCGAGCAACGATTCTTTGCGTTGTTTTTTCTCCTACCTCTCTTAACTTAATTATACTCGTTTCCCGCTATCGCGCAATCGATTATTGAAAAGCTCTGAACAGGAGGCTTTCTAAATGCTGCAATCAGCGAAGGTGCTGCTGGTATTGAACTGCGACACAAATACATTTCAAAAATAAAAAAAATACAGCGCAACTTTTTGGCGGATTGTTGATTTAAACAGTTGGATGCGATCAGAAATTTCAGGAGGAACCGAAATGAAAAGCTCACTGTCCGGCGTGATCATGGTAGTGTCGGTAATGCTCGTTCTGGTCATGGTTTCAGGCTCAATCAATCAGGCGATGGCACAAAATGCCTACGGGCGCCAGCAACTTTTGTTCGAGAACGATTCAGGAACTGGTAACGGTCACGATCAGGGCAAACCCGGCCGTCGTGTCGGTCATAGCGACAATGTGCCAGGGCAGCAGGGCTGAGAACCGGCCGCCTGCGCCTGTCTTTAAAAGCAGGCCCCCGGTAAAAACTCCGGCCGACAACCCTCAACCTAAGGGCCCTAAGCCCAACCAGGCCCCTAAGCACAATCCTCCAAGCAACCCCTGACCGCCGCCGTTGGTAAGGTCGCAATTTGCGACCTTACGCTAGTGGTCTGTCAAAGTTGACTTTCAATATTGAACCTTCGGTATGCTGCTTTCCCGGGCTCTCGGCGGAATCTCATTCGCTACAACTCTCGCCAGACGTTAGTATTGTTTAATAGCTATGGCTCTGCGTCAAAGTTGCCTGGCTCGAAGTTTCCGCGCCTGAGAAACCCGCCTGCGCCCTATATTGAGGCTTTAATAACTATAAATTTAACTTTGACAAAACACTAGTGCGTCTCCCTCTACAGGGCTCAAGGTGTCAGTCTGGCACCTTGGATGTCAAGCCTTCGAGCCGATCACGTTGTTTTTATTGATTCATTCTTTGTTTGCGTCATAATATTTATTTTAGCGAATCATCATTGTTGTTACTTGCCCGGCTTGAATCCGATCTTTTTTTTTACCCAGTGTTGGTGCTACCAGAGTCATTTTTTTGCCTGGCAGGGAGTGAAAACAAAACTGCTTTAGCATGATTCTGCTATCAGCTTGTCATAATCTGAATGGCTACCAATCCAGAACCAGAGCAGGCCATCTGCAACCTCTACGGCAAGAGCTCGATAACAAATGACAACTCTGACTGACCATAGCCGCCCGATCTGCTTGAAGTTCAATGATGTGTGCTTCGGGTCGTTCTTTAGAAGCTCATAGCTTTTATCGGCGGTTTTTCTTATTCTGGCAGGCAAAGCGTCATAGGCAGACCAGAAAGAAGAACTTGCGAAATGCTTCATAGTCGTTTGGTTTTGCCGTCTTTATGCTCTGCAATCGCCTTGTTTATAAGTGAATCCAGCTTTCCTGATGCTGAATCTTTCTCTATTTTTTCATCCCATCTCTTAGCATCAAAGCGGTCAAACCATTCTCTGAAGTTCTGCAACTGATCTTCAGACAACTGCTTAATTGCGTTTTCCAGGTCTTTAACCGGATTGCTCATAATTTTTGCCCCTGTCCTCGTTTGCTTTACTTCGCCCGGCAGATGAATCATTATTCAACTTGATATTCCAAAATGGCATATCAAAAGTTGTGGCCTGGTCTGGCAAGAATATGCCGCCGATCTGCCGGGAAGTCAACCACTTTCAACCAGGGGCGCGCCGATCTGCTTCAACCATGCCCGCTACTTGATATGCCAGATTGGCATGTCAAGTTTTGAAACTCGCTCTCAGTCAGCTTCATCATAAATGACTTTCTGACCTCTGACCTGGTAAATCTTCTGTTCCAGTTGCTCATGGTCGATCTACCCTGTTCGATCAAATGGGATTTTGATTCCGGTTTCATTCGTAGGCAACAAAAAACCCGCTTTGTCAGCGGGTCTGGTGGGTTTTGTTAAACCCTGTAAAACTGTCTATCACAGCCGAAGGCGGGCGTCGAACTGTCGCCGGAGTCAGGCTCTATTGCAGGGTTTGTGTTTTTGAATTTATAGAGTTATACCACAAAGTTATACTATTTTGTGTCTTGCGCTCTATTTTTCCCTAGTCATTTTCCGCCGGGCAGGTGGTGAAAATGTGGCGGCCAGTTCGACAAGAATATGCCGCCGATCTGCCGGTAAGTCAACCAGTTTCGACCAGGTGCCGGCCTATCTGTTTCAATTAGGCGGCAATTTTTGGCCGTCACTTGTCATTCATCTCTGTTGATTTGTGCAGCAATCACAATATAGCTACAGACCTTAATCATAAGGGTTTGAATCTGGATTGCTGTTGTCGCTATATGGATTTGTGTCAGAATCGGAATCGTTTGAATCTGAGTCTGATTCTGGCTTTACGATTGGAGCTGTGCCAACTATTTTCAAAGACACTTGAGCAAATCCGGCTGCTTTCATTCCAAGATCATCGGCAGCCTTCTCTGACACGTCCATAATCCTTGAATCA
>CAZMWO010000075.1:0-7293 GCA_964569565.1 uncultured bacterium
TGATCAGATTAACTTCACGAGTTATTCTCAGTCAGAATAAGACTTTTCCCGCGCCGGCTGAACACAGCGCAGCCGCATGAAACCTGGCGGCCGCCACCTTTTTTACACCACAGCCCGTCTATCTGCCCGATCAGCCTGCGGTTAGCACTCTTTGCCAACCCGGCTTCGACCAGCCACAACCTGATCACTTCACGCCGCAAAAACGCTGGCGGAACTCTGGTTACATCGAGAGAATCCGCCTGCCTGTGCTTTCTCAGAAACAGCCGGGCCAGCCGCCTTACCATGGTATGCAGCTGCTGTATCTCCTCTGCCAGCTCAGAAACGTGGCGAATGCTGTTAACTGCCGCAGTTTTCATAACCGGCACGATGCGATGCCTGACCATATTGCGAAAATACACTTCGCTGCTGTTGGTTTCGTCTTCCCGCCATGGCTGGCCGGCGGTCGCAAGATACTGCTGCAGGTCGTGCCGGGCGATATTCAACATCGGGCGCCATAGCCTCAGGGATGTTCCATCTGATAGCAGGCTGCGCCGGCTTCTGATGCCGCCAGCGCCGGCAACGCCACAGCCGCGCAACATCCGCATAAGAATGGTTTCTGCCTGATCGTCGGCAGTATGGCCAATTGCGATAAGCTCAACGCCAGATTCTTCAAGCATCTGCGCGAAACATCGGTAGCGGAAAGTCCTGGCCCAGGCTTCGCTGCCCGGTCGTTCGGCGCCGGCTTTATCGTCTTCTGTCGCCCGGCGCCAGAAGAATTCCAGCCCGAGCCGGCCTGCCAGTTCGCCGACCCACAGTCGGTCAGCCATAGAGTTGTCACGCAGAGCGTGATCGACATGAAACACACAGAGCCGCAAATTATTCATGCGGCAGTAATGAGCAAGCAGCAGCAGCATCGCGACTGAATCGACACCACCTGAAACAGCAGCAGCAATGCTGTCGCCCTTCCCTCTGGCGGTAAAAGATGATATCAGCCTCTGTTGCTGGCGACGAACTTCATTCATGCGGTTTCAGCCCCGGGTATGTTTACGTGCAGCCTGACTCATGCGCAGTATAACACATTCGCGGCCAGTGCGGACAAAGCTGATTCATCGAAAAAGCGCAGAAAAGCTGCTCCGTCAATGGAGCAGCTTTTCATCAGAGCTTTTTCAGATCTGGCGAGCCTTGCCGTTACCTGATCTTGAGAGGAACGTAAAGAACCTGGCGGTTTCCGCTGACATCGGACGCATCTACATAGAGATACGGCTTTTCAGGTAGTTCCAGTTCGGCCAGGGCGATATCAGAAGCATTGACCGGGCTGATCGGAACCGGTTCACCGCCGGCGTTACTGCAGATGCCATATTTGAGTTTGGTGGCATCGAGCTTGTAGTTGTCTTCACCGTTTACCTTGATCTTCAGCACCGAACCGGCCGGAACGCTCAGAACAGCCTGTTCTGGTCGCACAACCATGGCAGCACCGAGTTCGATGCCCTGCACGGTTAATATCGCTCCAGGATCGGCCTCGTTGACCAGTGCGCCGCTGAAGTAGACATCGGCCATTTTTGGCAGCGGGTACTTGTTGGGCGGATTCTCAGCCACCCAGAAAGTACCTGAGTGGCCGCCCTCGACCAGAATCTCAAGACCGCAGGTCGGCGGCGTGATGTCGAGAACCCGCGCCTCATGCCCGACGCTGGCATTGGCAAAGGTGCCCCTGGTCTTGCCGGTCACCGGATCTGCATAACGAATTTTGCGACCGATATGACAGGTGATCGCACCTTTTCCGGTGGGGTTCAGGGGCGTCACTACCATCTGATTCAACGCCATCTGCTGGGTCGAAGAAGCTGGTACGTTCTTGTTTTTCTCCCAGTCGATGAAGAACCATGAGACCGCTGCGTTGCGCGACCATTTAGCATTGGGAATCTCGGTTCCGTTATATTCAGCCGGTGGCTCTGCATCGAAGATCGAGGTATCAGCCACCAGAGTTATCGGAACATCTTCGGTCAGCGTCGCCGGAATGGCCTCGCCGTTTTCCATGAATATTTTCAGCGGCAGAACCGGGCTGAGGTCTTCCGGGTGCGGGGGCATGTTTATGCCTTCAAGCCAGGGCGGATTCTCCTTGTTGGCGGCGGCGTCCTGAGCATACAGAACCCCAGAACCCGCCATGCTGATAACAATTGCAACAACTACAAAGATAGAACGATTTTTCATGCTTTATTCTTCTCCAGAACGTGATTACTGGTTTCTGCCACCTTCAAATGCAGCCTGAGTGTTAACGATGTAAAGAGGCATTCTGATAGTGGTCAGATTGCCATCCTTGTCGGCTGCCTGAGTGGTGAAATAGTAATCCGGCTGGTCTTTGTATTCTGAGCGGGGATAGTTGGGAACCCTGAACAGATAAGCGTCGCCGTCTCTTTCGACTTCTTTGTCGTTGGCATCGACGATTCTGACTTCGACTTCTCCGGCAGAAGCACGCTTGTTACCGTTGTCGGTCGAAACAGCTGCGATGATGAAAGGAACGTTGCGGCGGACGAATACGCCTTTCAGGCTCTTGTCTTCGCCACCAACGACGCTGACCTGGTTGGTGTATTCTTTCTTGTCGATCACTGAGCCAAGCTTGCCGCTCTCATATTTGGGAGCGCCACGTTCATTGAACAGAGTGCCGGCAATTGAAAGTCTGGCGGTCTTTTCCCAGGGAATATTGTTGCGTTCTTCATCTTTACCTTCTTCGATAAAGATGTAACTGGCATCTTCAAAGTCTTTGGCGTCAGTAGAGAACGGCTGACCGAGGTTTTCGATGATTTTGCCGACCATCTGAGCCTTGAGAGCTTCTTCTGAGGCTGCCATGTTGATGTTACCGGCGCCTTCCTGGAAAGCGATCCAGACATCGGGAGCGGTGCAGTCATAAACCTGAATACCTATGCGCTGCTGAGCGGTAACAGTGTTTGACTGACCAGAGGCCGCGCCACCTTCGTCGCCTTCAGCACCAGTGCTGGCAGTTGCTGAACCACTACCACCGGCTTCTTCATCGGTTCCGCCTACGGCATCACCTTCGGCACCACCAGCAGTCGAAACCTGTCTGGCACCACCATTGTGAACCTGATAATAACCAGGATCGGTGATATTGCAGGGATTTGAGGCAACATTGGTATTCTCTGAACTTTCGGTGTTCAGGTTGCCGCTTTCGTCTTCTTTCTTGATTTCCCAGTTGATGTTCGGAGGACCTTCAAAACTGGCGCTCTCTGCAATCGCATTCGCGTCAATATTATAGAGATCTGAGTTTTCTGCCATCAGAATGCCGACGTCTTCAAGCCAGCGTAAGTCACCCTCTTCAGTTTCCTGGCCTCTAAACCCTTCAGGCATGGCCATTTCACTGTTGACAGCTCCCAGCGACATATCGACGCTCTCAGGCAAAGCCGGTGCTTCTTCTTCGGTGGCCGCTGCGTCCTGACCATAAACCGGCCAGACTGAAGCACAGACCATCATCACCGCGACAACAAACCAGAACCTGTTCCAAAATTTCATACTGTTTCCTCCATATTTCTCAGAATCAGATCTGCAGTTCTTTAATCCATTCTAATTCTGTTACGATGAAAATACCAAGGAATGTTTCAAAAAAAAATTAAATATTTGCCACCACACCGTACCCTGCCTAAAGAATTGCCCCTGACCGCCTGAAATGATAAACTGCCATTATGAAAACAGCTATTATCACTGGTTTTGAGCCCTTCGACAGCGGCATCAGCAACCCCTCATGGCTGGCTGTCAGCGCCCTGCCCGACCGTATAGGGTCGTTCGAATTGACGCGACTGCTGCTGCCCGTCTCTTTTAAAAACGCCTTTACCATATTGGAAAAAGCCATCGCCGCCCGTCAGCCCGACCTGGTCATCTGCACCGGCCTGGCCTCCAGCCGCTCCGGCATAACGGTTGAACGCGTCGCCATAAATATCGATGATGCGCGGATTCCAGACAACGATGGCTTTCACCCGGTCGAGCGTAGAATCGACTACGCGGCACCGGATGCTTATTTCAGCTGCCTGCCAGTTCGCGCTGTCTGCGAAAAATTAAACCAGGCCGGCCTTCTTGCGGCTATTTCAGACTCAGCCGGAACCTACGTCTGCAACCACGTCATGTTTCGCCTGCTGCATCTGATTGCCAACAGTTATCCTCAGATGATGGGCGGGTTCATCCACGTGCCGGCAACTCCCGGAATGACCGGCGATAATGCGCCCGCGATGCCGCTCGCCGACATAGCCCGCGCGCTGCAGCTTGCTGTTGAGGTCTGTTCCAATCATTCAACTCACTGGCAGGGCAGCAAACGCCGCATCGTCGAATACAACCACGGCTGGCCCGGTGAATTTGCAGAAATCGCAGCGCAACTGCAGAGCGGCCTTGGCAACCAGGCCCAACGCATCGACCACATCGGATCGACAGCAGTACCCGGACTGGCAGCCAAAGACATCATCGATATTCAGATCACCGTCGGCGAACTCAGTGACCAGCTGCTTGCGGCAATGACCGCCATGGGCTACACCCGCTCAGAAATTGCCACCAGCGACCACATTCCGGCCGGCATGAGCGAGAAACCGCATGAATGGCAGAAGTGGTTCTTCAAGGCGCCGCCCGGGCAAAGACCAACCAACACGCATGTTCGCATCGCCGGCCGCGCCAACCAACGCTATCCGCTGCTGTTCAGAGATTTTCTTCGCGCACATCCCAGCTACGCAAAATCGTATGGCGAACTGAAAAAGCGACTGGCAGTCAATCTAGCCAACTCCAGAACCTACCCCGACGTTAAAGACCCCGCCGTCGATCTCATCTACCACGCCGCCGAGAACTGGGCTGCCAGAATTGGCTGGCAGCCAGAACGAAAAGCCTGATTAACTGCACCATCACCTGATCACCTGGGAACATACGGAATTCCATACTTTACCAGAAGAAAGATGCAGACCATAAAAGCAAATACCTGTAAGTAGCTGAGAAAAACGCTCCAAAGCCTGTCCATGATATCGAACTCGCGAAATTCGAAGGAAAACCTCATGTCCAGCCCGCGCACAGGCTCAGCAACCATTTTTGCCAGTGGCTCAACGCAGGCAACGCCGATTATATCGGCAATCTTTCTTGCCAGAGCTTTGTTTTCCTCAAGTGAACCTGATTTCATATCACTCAATCCATTTACCTCACCGGTATAATCTACCAGCACAGTCTGATATGTCCATACGAGCCTCTTTCCGATGATCTGCTGCATAGAAGTGACCGTCAAGGCATGCACCTGCGAAAAAGTCAGCATCACTCTTTCGGTTGCATAGCCCAGAAATTCAAAGTGATAAAACAGGCATTTTTCATCAACATCGAGCACATAATAGTTGTCGGTGAAATTGTAAAGAGTGACAAATACGGCACTAAAGATAGCACCTGCCGGCAACATCAACTTTGTTACCATAGTCATGCCGTCTTTCATCCAGCCGTAACAACCGCCCAGCAAAATAGCGATGCTGTAGAAAGCGGCAGTAAAGAAAAAGCTTTCCAGCGGCGTTTTAAGATCGAGTATTATCTTGCCGGGTGTTTGGCCATCAACTGCCAGAACTGATCTGCCCTTCATCTTCGCTCCCATGCCTGATTATAGAGTCAGCATAGCCGAAATCGAGTCTTTCAGCAACAGATCAATTTTCATCGATGAATTGACAATTTTTCTCCAGTTTTAAACATCGAATCACCGTAACGAGCTCCAGATAAGACGGAAACAATATGGCATGCTTTTTGCTCAAGCAAGGTGACCTATATGTTGCCTGAAACTGGAGGAACGAAATGACTTTTACAATCGCAAGAAAAAACCACATATCAATGTTGCTGGCTTTCAGCATGCTGTTTTCGATATTTTTCCTGGCCGCCACCCCACCGGCTGAAGCCGGTCTGTTCAAGGCTCTCGCCAAAATCGGCCGCGCCGTTGTTGTAACCGCTTCAGCCATCACCGGTGGCGTTATCGGCGCTGTAGTTGGCTGTGTCACCGCCGGCCCGGTCGGCGCACTGGCAGGATTCGCTGCTGGCGCCGTCATTGGCGGAGTTGCCATGGGCGCTCTCACATCGACAACCGGCACTTCAGCCGTTACCGGAGCAGTTATCGGTGCCATGCACGGCGCCTGCGGCGGTCCGCTCGGCATGCTGGCCGGCGCTGCCATCGGCGGCGTTGTCGGTGCTGCTATCGGTTGTGTGGCTGAAGGCTGCTGCAATGACGGCACCTGCCACTATGGCAGCGGCAAAAAAGGGACTGTCGTCGCATCTGGCTACATCAAAGATTCCGGCAAAACTGTCGAAGGCGGCTTTACCGCTACCACTGAACCGGCTGGCCGCGAAGAACCAGCTGAAAGCCTTCCCAACGATATTCCCGAAGAACCAGCTCAGGTCGAACCAGAAATCCCGGCAGCCACGACAGGTGACGCCGGCACTTCAGCCGAAGCAGCCCCTGAAGACACTACTGATTCAGGCGAAGAAATCAACATCATCGATCCGGCCAATATGGGCGTCGAAGAATCTGTTCAGTTCCTGGTCATGCAGTCTGACGATCTCGATCGCAGCAGAAACGAAGCCCTCGCCGGCACTGCCGATTCATCAATCTATGAGAGCAGGATCGACCAGCGCGACCTGGTTGCCGACAGCCTTACCCGCAAGCTGATCAATGAAATCGAAGCCAACAACGGCCGCCCCGGCGAAACATTCAACCAGTTCAAGGCTGGCGTTCAGAAGCTTGAACCACAGAAACGTGCGGCCCTCAAGGATGTCATCGAAGCGGTCAAAGACAACGCAACTCACAATCAGGTCAACAACCCCGACTCAAGCTGCTACCAGACGCTCGCAGCCGAACTCGGCCGCATCTGACAACAGATATCTCTTTCGCTCTGACCCGGGCCTGCCTGACAAAGGCGGGCCCGTTTTAATTTCAGCTGAACCCCTGCAATATCTGACATCGCGTCAATGCGCCGGCAAAATTTGTATTTCATGCTATAGTTACCATATCCGCGAAATTGGAGAACTTTGCGCCGATGACAGACCGAAACGATGACCGCTGGGCCTTGGCAAATATCGAAGAGGCCTTGCAATGGCTTGATTATCGCAACCGGCAGGGAATCTCAGTGGCTCTCGATGCGTTGGGGGAATATGCCAAAGACCCTGCACAGGCCGCAGACAATCTGGCAAGCTATCGAAACTGTCTGCTTGAACTGCCGCACGCCAATCATAAGGTTGCCGTCGCCATCAAGCTTTCGGCGCTCGGCCTGAATTTCGATGCCGCGCTGGCCGAAAAAAATCTGCATAATCTGCTCG
>CAZMWO010000075.1:7303-11122 GCA_964569565.1 uncultured bacterium
AGCTCGGTATGCGATCCGGCATTAAATGCGATTTCCTCGTCCCGGCTTAAAATCTCGGCTACGAACACCTCCATATCATAGAGATTCCCGAAGGGCGGCATCGCGCCGGTCTCGCAATCGGGAAACATCTGCTGAAACTCCTCTTCGGTCGCAAGCTCAACGTTACGTGCGCCGGTGTGTTCCTTCAGGAGGTCGAAATCGATATCGAAGGCACGCCGACAGTCGAGGCCACGGTAGCGATAGCCTGCAAGTTCGCAGCAATGGGCTTCAAGCTTGTTCTCGCCCTGCAGGCCTATCTCGATCGAACTGACGCTGATATCAGCCAGGCGCTTGCAGCAGGGCTGAAAATACGCCTGGTCAAAGGCGCTTACCGTGGCGACACCGATGATTTTGCCGAGATCCAGAGACGCTTTTTCTCATGTTTCAAGACGCTTCTCGCAACCGACCGACCATTCGACGTTGGCACCCACGACCCGGTTCTGCTCGAACAGATGAAAACCGCCATCACTGACCGATCACAGGTATGTTTCGGCTTTTTAAAAGGCCTGGCCGATCAGACTAAACTCGATCTTATAAACAGCGGGTTCGGCGTTTCTGAATACGTGCCCTACGGCCCCAACCGCAAAGCCTACGTCGCCAGACGCCATCTCTATCTCAAAAACCTCGAAAAAACCGGCCTGGCTCCAGCCCCTTGACCCGGCAACTGCTTTGGAAGCTAATCCAGAAGTCTTTCGTAAGTCATACGCTTCGCGGCATAGGACATGATCAGGTAATCGAAAAGCAAAAGCAGCGGGGAAAACAACAGATAATGCCAGGTATCCATTACCAGATGCCCTGAGGTCTGGGCTGTTAGCAGTATTACAAACGGTACAATAATGAACCCGGAAAGCTGCTGTGCGCTTTGAAATGTCGAGGCATAGGCTGAGATTATGACCATAGCCGACAATCCAAATAGAATAATCGCCGGAGAAACCCAGAAAATCAGAATGAGCCACTTGAGATTAGGAAATACTGCGCCATTGAGATAATTGTGTCCAAAAATGTTAACCACGATGCAGAAACCTGCGAATGCAATGAGAGTGACGATGAAAGAAGGAATGAAGGTGGCAAAGAGCTTGGCGACAAACAATTCAGGCAGCGTAACCGGTGTATAAAGAAGAGTTTCCAGCGTTCGGCGTTCCTTCTCAACAATCAGACAGCTTGCCCCGATAATGCTGCCGGCCATGAGCGGGATCATCAGGAAAAGAGGCGGGCACATGAAATCAATGAGGGCGTAAAAGGCCCGATTTACATCAGACATAAAGCTGACATTCGCCGGCAACATCTGAAGAAGCGGCCCGAGTTCATGCAACGAGTTTTTGCCCTTCTCCAGGCCAAGTATCATCATTGTGGGCATAAAAACGCCCAGCATCAGCGGAACTATAACCATTGGCAACAGAATCTGCCAGTTCAGCAATATTTCTTTCACGTCCTTCGAAATGATTGCGTAACAGGTATTTTTCATGCGCGTCCCTCCCTCTGGAAGGCAAAATACAAATCATCCAGGCTCATATGCATCTGTCGAGCCTCGAAAATGCGACCACCGCCGCCGGTAATTTCCGCAATAATGCGCGCGGCGTCAGCGTTATCGGCAATAGGTATGGCATAGCTCCCATCGGGGGTAATGAATGATACAAATGTTTCTGGAATGGCCTCACCCAGAACCTGCAGCCGGACAGCATCGCGCTTCTGCTTCAGCAACTCTGGAAGCGTTCCGAATCCAATAAGTTTGCCCTTTGCCAGAAACCCGAACAGAGTGCCAATCTCCTCGGCATAGCTCAGCTGGTGCGTACAAAGAAAAATGGTGACGTTTTCCTCAACCGCCATCTTTTTGACAAGATCGGTGACGCACCTGGCAGCCTCAGGATCAAGCCCCGAGGTCGGCTCATCGAGAAACAGCACCTTCGGGCGATGAAGAAGAACTATGGCCAGCATCAGGCGCTTTTTCATGCCGGTGCTGAAGGTTTTTACTTTTTGGGCGCGGTTTCCGGCAAGGTCAAAAATGCCGAGCAATTTTTCAGCCCGGTCGCGAATCTCATCAACAGAGAGTCCATGCATACGTCCGAAAAAAATGAAATTCTCATCGGCAGTCAAGTTCCCGTATGGCTGGGCGGTCTCAGTCATGATACCGCTCAGACGATGAATTTCCCTGACCTTTGTCGCGGTATCGAGGTCATGAATGGTGGCCGTTCCGGCTGTGGGCTGGAGCATTCCATTGAGCATTCGCACCGTCGTAGTTTTGCCCGAACCGTTGGGGCCAAGCAGCGAAAAAATGGCGCCCTGGGGAATAGCAAGATTCAGATCTTCAAGAACGTTAGTTTTGCGGTCATAGGACTTGGTAAAGCCTCTGATCTCAATCGCGGTCTGCACACTCATCGTTCACATCCTGCAATCCTGCTTCAAAACCTTTTTACCAGCTCGCCACGCTCTACTGCAACTAACCATGACGCTCTATCAACAATATATATCAGCGCCGCGCCGGGGATTATTTTATTACACCTGCCGGCTGCATATAAAATACTCAAATGCATAAAGATTGTCATCAAGAATCCATGGAGGCCAAAAAGGCTATGCCGGCTTCCGTCAACCGATACTTCTGCAGGCGGCTATTCGGCTTATCCGACCGAGTCATTTCTATCAGATCTGCCTTCAGAGCAGGCGACAAATATTCTCGAACAAAGTGCATCCGATCTTTCAGCCCAAGCTTTAACATGAGTTCATTTTGGCTTGAAGCCAATTCGCTTCTTTTTCAGTTCCCGGTCGATCAGGCCAAGAATAAAGTCTATGCTGCCGCCCTGCGTCTTAACTTTTTTTTCAAGTTCTGCCAGTCTAACGCTGAACTCACCATGAATGGCTGCTATAGCTCTCATTCTTACAAATGCCCTCATAATTTCAATGTTAACCTTTATTGCAACCGGACTATTCAGGATGCCTGACAACATGGCCAAGCCCTGCTCAGTAAAGGCGTATGGCAAATATTTGATATTGTAACCTTGCCTGGTTTTCAAGGTACCATTTTGGCACCTTGAATTTTCTGCCTCTTCCTTTGTCAGCTCGAACATAAAATCAGCGGGGAAACGATCTATGTTGCGTTTAACTGCGCGCTTCAGCGTTTTGGTTTCGATCTGGTATAACTCTGCCAGATCAGAGTCGAGCATGACTTTCTGGCCGCGAATGGTATAAATGCGGTTTTCAAGATTCCCTGTTATAAGGTCTTTGCTCATGTTGTGAGTTCTATTTTGAGACGCAGAATCATCGACAAAGGCGCACTCATATTAAATGGCTGCGTACAAGCCGGTTGTGGTGAGAATATGTTCCCGATTTGCCGGGAAGTCAAATGAAAATTCTGGTAGCTGGCACACTATTCGCGCAAGCCTGCATGCGCCGGATCAGATGCGCGGCGGCATTCAACCCGGCGATTTTACGATAGAATTACCAACACTTATAAAATTCTACAGGTAATTTTATCAATTCCGTCGTTAAACCTTTAATCTCATCACCGGCCAGGCACAAGACACTACTGACCCGACTCACGGCTAGAGCCAGGGGTAGAGTCAAAAAAGACTCAGAATATTCTGAATGATGCTGCAGGAACAGCCTCTCAGCAAAAAGTAAAATCGCCGCCGAACTCGGGAAAAATCGTCCGAGCCGATATCTCAATGATCTGGTAGCGAAAATGCTGAAGAATGGCATTATCGAATACACGATCCCCGACAAACCCAACAGCCGTCTGCAAAAATACCGCCTAACCGATAACCGGAAGGCCTGCTGAGCTCCCAG